>JAGANP010000069.1 GCA_017624175.1 Lachnospiraceae bacterium
AATAATCAGGTACTGGGGAATCTGGGTTACCGTCCAGGAGAACATCATGGACAGCACAACCATGCTGAACAGGATATCCTTGCCCGGGAACTTATGCTTTGCCAGCGGATAAGCTGCCAGGGAAGCCACCACCACGTGTCCCACCATGCCCAGACCGGTAATAATAATGGTGTTCAATATGTATCTGGAGAAAGGAATCCAGGAATCGTTCATCAGTACGAACAGATCCGAAAAGTTCTCCAGCGTAGGGTTCCGAACAAAGATCTTAGGCGGGAACTGATATATTTCATCCAGAGGCTTTAACGCATTGTTGACGATCATGACCAGCGGCAGCACCATGAAGATACCGCAGATAATCATCAGGATGAACAAAAGGGTGTTTCCTGCCATGGAACGGTTCAGCTGTTTCTCTTTTTTGCGAAAGAAGCGTCTCTTTCTTTTCATTGTCACTGTCTCAGCCACTTATTCTCCCACCCTTCCTAAAATTTTCTGTACTAATTTATTGGTGCCCACCATCAGCAGGAACAGGATGGTAGCGATCGCAGATGCATAGCCCATATCGAAACGGGTGGAGCCGTAATCCAGCAGATGGGTTACGACTGTAGCACCGGCGTAGTTGACGGAGGGGTTACCAGCCAGGTTAATGGAGATATCCGCCACCGCAAAGGACTGGGTGATCTGCATCACCGCACCGAACATCAGCTGGGGCTTCATGGCCGGCAGGGTAACATACCACAGCTCCTGCCAGCGGTTCTTTACGCCGTCCAGTGCCGCTGCCTCGTACATGCTCTTGTCCACGGTCTGCAGACCGGCGATAAAGGACAGGAAACCGGTACCCAGGGACAGCCACAGCTGTACCACAATCAGCACGGGCATGACATATTTCTCTGTCTGCATCCACAGGATCGGCTCATTGATAATATCCAGCTTCAGCAGAATACCGTTTAAGTAACCGTAGCGGTCGCCGGTCAGGATCAGATTCCATACCAGGTAGGCGTTACCGCAGATGGACGGTGCATAGAAGATCAGGGTCAGGAAAGCTCTCAGCTTTCCCTTGAACTCATTGATAATCCATGCAAACAGCAGACACAGCATGTAGCTGACCGGTCCTGTAACCACTGCAAATATCAGCGTGTTCTTCAGGGAGATCAGGAAGATATCATCCTCCAGAAAGAGCTTGATATAGTTCTTCCATTCTACAAAGGTAGGCATCTCCAACATGTTAAAGTACGTAAAGCTCAGTGCAATGGACATGAGCACCGGCAGCACGGTAAAGAAGAAAAACAGTATGAAATAAGGTGCTATCATAAAATAGGAGGCCTTATTCCTTGCGATCTGATAGCGCAAGGTACCTTGCTTTTTTGCGATATCCAGCGCTTCCTGCGAAACGCCGGAGCTTACTGCTTCATTAGCCATGTGCATTCCCCTCCTATTCTTCCTCAGCCACAGGCAGGCCGAATTCTTCTCGCTTATAGCTGATCTCCGCATCTACATAGATGATCTTATCCATCAATTCCTCTCTGGGGGTTGCCACCTGGGTCCGCCCGGTACTGCTGGAATCCGTTGTCACACTGTAGAATGCATTGTTTACATTACGCCAGGTATAATAGCCGCCGGGCACCTGAGGAATACCCTCAACCTGTTCAAACTGCTGCATAAGTTCCCGGTAGTCCTTAATGGGCCAGGACAGATTTGCCAGAGCTTCCAGATTGGCTGTCGCCACACGGGCGCTGGCGCCCATCAGGCTCTCCATCTCACGGCCATACAGGGTCTGGGTCTCCGCATCCGTCCACCACTTCAGGAATTCCCAGCACTCCTGGGGATGCTCCGTGTTGGCCATAATAATGTCTGCCAGACCGGTACTTCCTGTGGAGTGCAGGATCGTGCCATCCTCCTGCAGTACGCCGGGCACTACAGTGAAGTCCCACAGCCCTGCGATATCCGGTGCAGATACCTGCAGATTGTTATAAGTGGTATAGTCCGAAATAATCAGCGGACACTCACCGGTACGGAAACGCTCTTCCACGCTGGTTGCCTTATCCAGCTTATAGTCGGTGTAATATTCACAATACTGTTTAAAGGTAGCCACTGCAATATCGGAATCCAGCAGGGAACGGTCTCCGTTCTCGGAGTAGTATTCTCCGCCGTTCTGGAACAGCAGCATGGCAAAGGTCTGTTCATTGGGCAGCATACCGAATTCCATCTGGTTCTTGGCCAGCACGGTCATAGCCACCTTTACCTCGTCCCAGGTGGTGGGCACTTCCAGGCCGATCTCCGCCAGAATATCCTTACGGTAGAACATCATGGGGAAAGTCTGGGTATCCGGCAGGGCGTAGGTAGCACCGTTAAAGCTGAACGGCACCACTGCGCTTTCGCTGAACCGCTGTATAACCTCCTCATAATCGGAGAACTGCGTCAGATCCAGCACCGCATTACGGATACCGTAGTTGACCGGCGTGTCGTTACCGGTATTCAGTACCGCACCGGCAATACCGTTGGTATTTGCCACCTGGATAGCCACATCCGGGCCTTCGTCTGCCAGAGTCGCCCGCAGCAGGGTATTCATATCCACCAGCTGTACGTTCACATTGATTCCCGTCTCACTGGTGAAGTTCTCATCAATCAGGGCCTTAATTACATTGGCCTGGTCACGTCCGGTTCCGATCCACAGGGTCAGCACCACTCCCTCTTCCTCATCATCAATGGCATTGCCGATCTGATTGTAGTCCACAATGAAAGAGTAGAACAGTCTCTGGATCTCATAGCCCAGCTTGGAGAAGAAACCGGAGGAGGGAATCTCCTGATGGTTCTCCGGAGAGTACACCATGATGCGGTCGATCTGCAGAGGCTGGCTCAGCACCTGGGTAATCCAGTTACCGCAGGCCCGTACATTAACTTTATAGGAGGAAAGTACTTCCACAAAACGTTCCTGATCCTCGATCAGCTCATCCAGCTGATCCTGCATGGTCAGCAGAGTGGTCAGCTTATCGCTGTTGCGCCCGGCAGTCACCCGCAAAGCCTCTATGGCTTTATTGAGACTGGCCCTGGCCTCCACCAGTTCTGCCTCCAGACCAGGCAGGGATGCTTCCAGCTGGTAGTCACGATACTGATCGGGTGCCACGCCGGTGATATAGATTACCTGGCGGTAAATGGAGTTCAGCATCTGCACCGTATCCTGCACGGTACTGATAATATCCGCCATGTCGCCCAACACAACCTCCATACGAAGCGTGTGGGTACCGGCTTCCAGATAAAAGCTGTACGGATTTCCTTCCTCATCGGACAGAACATCCTCTCTCCAGCTCTGTTCATAGCCAAAGCCATAATCGCTCATCTCTGCAAAAGGCACCTCGCCGTCAATGGAAATCCGGCGGCATACATCAATTCCTCGAACAAAGTTCTGCTTGCAGTAGGCAGCAATATTGTAATAGCCGCTCTCCGGCACTTCAAAGCTCCATTCCACCCACTGCCCGGCTTCCTGCCAGGAAGTACCGCCGATGGTGTTATTCAGCAGCACCTTGGGACTGGAAGGATATACTGCGGGAGAAGACTGATCCTGTCTGGGATATAACATCTGGGATGAGGTCTTATCCGCATTTTCCCCCTCGATCCGAATGTATTGTCCGACGGAATTCTGATATCCCGCTGCATCCCCTGCTGCCTTTACGGTAGCATAATCCATTACCTTTTAACTGTTGCTCAGGACGATTTCGGACAGCAGCACGGGCTCCTTCTGGGACATTACGGTAATGGTATGGGTACCTGCTTCCAGGTACAGGGACAGGGGATCTGTCACATACCCATTGCTGTCATACAGATAGCTCTCCACCCATTCCGGTGCTTCCACCGCCCGGGGCTTCACATCATTGCCCTGGCTGTCTACCTGCCATACCTTGGTCAGAATGCCGTTTTCGTCCTCAGCCTTCTCCGTGATATTGGTAACCCAGATCCGCTTCAGTTCCACGGTAGCCAATTCACTGTAGGGCAGTTTACCGTCTACGAAAAAAGCCCTCTGAATCTCAGAGCTTTTCCCTTCGATGGGGTAATACACCAGGGATATATCATAAAAACCGCTCTCCTGAACATCCACCTCAAACTCCGCCAGCGCTTCCTCGCCTGTCAGAATTGCACTGCCGCCGCCGGGGATATTTTCATAATTGTCATAGATCTCAGGAGTCACGCTTTCGCCTGCCTCCTCATATCTGACATAATCCACAGCCGCAATGCGGTATTCCTGATCGGGATATACCTGGGGATATGTCTCCACGTATTCCTGATAGCCCGGCACATCAGGGTCTATGGAATATGTACCGACGATATCCTCATATTCCTCCTGTGTAATGTCGGTAGCAGCCTCTGCCTGCAGTGCGTTCTGCGGAGACACACCGGCTACCAGAGTTGCTGCCAGAAGAAGTGCAATTTTTCTTTTCCAGTTCTTTCTGCTCATCCTTTTCTTCTCCATCTTTTTCTATCTTTGCCGTTTCCCGGCAGGTCTGCCGGGAAGCAGTCAAATTCCTATTGGGAATCAGTCGTCATACCAGTTCTTTACCTGTTCCTCACTATCCCCTGCCGGTTGCTGCGGCTTCGGCATATACGCTTTCATCGCCTTCTCTACCAGAAAGGAGCTGACAAAGCACCACAGCCCCGGTGTCAGCAGGATCATCGGGATCGGCAGCAGATAGATCTGTGCCCATACCACCAGTGCCAATCCCGCCGCCAGTGCCAGTGTGATATACCAGAATCGGATCGACATCACAAAGGCCAGCGTACACAGCTTGCTGAGTTTCATATCAAACCTGGACATTACCGGGAACAGATACAGGATAATCAGCACCATCAGCAGTATCAGCAGGCCGCTCAGGGAATACCAGAGCTTACTGACCTCCACGCCGTTTTCCAGTACCAGCCACATTTCCAGTCCCAGTACTGTGCCCAGAATCAGGATCACCAGGGTTGCTGCCACGCCCTTTTTCAAATTCAGCTTGTAGCTGCGCCAGAATTCCGAGTGGACATATCCCACATCCTTGCGCACCGACTTTACCATGGTGTAATACAGTGCCGCCGTGGAAGTACCGATAGTCACCACAGGGAGGCATCCGATAATCCACAGTACGGTGGCCAGGATAATATTGCCAGTCTTATTCAGGAACCGGTAAATAGGACCCTCTGTTGAAAATAATTGGCTCAATAGATCATCTCCTTATTCACCGTCCAGCGGATAATTCTTAATGTCCGGCAATTCATCTCTGGTGATCACATGTTCATGCTCATATACCTTATTGAGCATCTCTTCCTCGGTATACTGATCGCTGTAGGTGTACAGCTTCTTGTTCTTGGTGACAAACTCACCGCCCCAGGTACAGAAAGAGCCCCACATGGAACCGTCCCGGATGGCCAGATCCGGGTCAAACAGGCAGCCGTTCTCCGACAGGATAATCATCTTCTTCGCATCCGTATAGTCCAGCACCTCCAGATATTTGGAAGTCTGCGGCGTATATACATGCTCGCCGGGATAGATATCCTCCCCGATGATGTCCACATATTCGTCTCCGGGATACCAGTCCTTATCCTGGCCGTTCCAAATCCAGATCAGATTGTTCAGCCCGTGATAATTTACCAGTCGGTCATACATCAGAATGTACAGCTGCTTATAGGCATCGGCTCCGGCATTGCCCCACCAGAACCAGCCGCCGCTGGCTTCGTGCAGCGGCCTCCACAGCACAGGCACATCCGCTTCCTGCAGGATCAGCAGCTGTTCGGCGATAGCGTCAATATCCCGCACCAGCAGATCATATCCCTCCTGATCCTGACCGTTCATGATCTTGGCCAGATCAATGTTCGTATGTTCCTTATAGAAAGTGGAATACCAGTTGCCGGTAATATATTTCTCCGGTGTGGTCCAGTGCCAGCAGAATGTGACAATTCCGCCGTTCTCCCAGTATTCCAGTGCATAATCCGTTGCATATCCCTGTGCACCGTTGGCTACGGAGGTGGGCGTGTAGTTGGTCATATCCAATCCCAGCATGGCCGGATATTTGCCGCCGGTGGTCTTCCAGATCGTGGCGTTCTCCGCACCGTACATCCCGCCGTCGCAGTACTGCCCCGAAAGGATATCCGTTCCGTAGATATCGCACAGATAAGCCATCAGACGTCTGGTGTTCTCCGTGGCGTTGGGATTCACCAGCACCGGCTCAATGTCAAACCGGCCGGGATCCAGTTCATCGGAGGGCTTGACTTTCACGCTGTCCAGTCGGATCCAGCCCCAATAGGCGGTGATCCCCACGGTATGGTCGCCCTCTTCCATATAGACTCTGGAAATCAGGGAGTCCGTAAATTCCTTGCCCTCTACTGCCGCTGTGCCCATGCTCTCGCCGTCCACAGTCACATAATTCTCTTTATAACCGCCGTCCGCACTTCTGATGTAGAAGTCCAGATCATAAAAACCGGTCTCCTCAATATGTATCGTCAGCTCCAGGCCATCCTCTCCGGCTTTGGCAAATCCCTCCACATAGCTGACACCGTTTTCCGTTCCCACCGAGGTGCCGCCCAGCAGAGTACCCTCCTCTGCTTCGTATAGGACCGCCTCATCCCAGGAATAGGTCTTAAGCTCCACCGCCGGAAGTTGTTCCTCCTGCGACTGCTCCGTCTCTGTCATCTGTGTCTGGCCCGCCTCTGCTGCCTGTTCTGTTTCTCCTGTCTGCCCTGTCTCTGTTCCACCTGTCCCGCCGCATCCTGAAAGTGCCAGGGTCAAAGTCAAAACAGGCAGAATACAACACATTTTCTTCATGTGCATCCGCCTCACCGTCACTCCTAAAACTGTTTAAGTTATTTTAAGTTTTTTTAACCACATTCAAATTGTACTATAGTTGCCGAAAAACTGCAATACCTTTTATGCATTTTGTCATATTAGACTATTTCTCATTGGAGAAATTGTATAATTTGTCCAATATCATTTTCCTGGTTTCCTCATTCTTTTTATCAAATTTATTGGCTAAAATCCATATTTTGTGCATGTGCTCGTGCCCACATACAAAACTTTCCATTTACTGGATTAATAAATTTATTCTGATTAGCTAATTTTTGGCTAATTATTTGGTTAAGGGTTTATATCAGAGCATATATGCATTCTCAAATAAAAAACAGCCACCGGGAATCCCGGCGGCTGCTTCTGTTCTCTCCGCTGTAACTGGGTTACATGGACTTATACAAGTTTATATTTCTTTGGAGGTGTAGGCCACGTCCTCCGCCTTGCTGACGGTATTGGCAGCCGCACCATCGGTTGTCTCCTCCTCGGAGCCCGGTTCTTCACCCGCATTCAGACTTTTCACAACGATCTTGACAGCATTGTCATTTTCATCCAGCGTTACCTCCAGCACCGCTCCTGCCACAACATCCTCCAGCGTTCCGTCACTGCTGCCCTCCGGGCCGTCTGCAGTGACAGCGGTTTCCTCCGTCATCGTAAAGGTAATTGTCTCTTCCGATGCTGCGAAATTGCTTCCGCCCCGGGGCTTCTCTCCGGCGGGCTGCTCTCCAGCAGGGGCTTCTCCGTCAGGCCGTTCTCCATCAGCAGCTTCTCCGTCAGGGGTCTCTCCGTCAGGCAATTCCCCATCCGGAGCCTCCTGCATACGCAGTTCACCCACCTGAGCAATCACAGTATTGCCGTCCACTTCGGTGACCTGCACCGTCAGCACCGTCTCCTGTGCTTCTTCCTCTACGGTACTCACCGTCTCTTGGGTACTCTCCGCCTCTTCTGTGCTCTCTTCCGTCTGCACTGTACTTTCCTCAATGATACTGTCCGATGTATTATCGTTCCCGTCTGCTCCGCAACCCGTCACCAGGGTCAGTGCCATCACTGTCATGCATCCTAAAGCCATCAATTTCTTCCATTTCATAATTATCCTCTCCTTTCCCATCAGATCGTGGTTCATCTGATGATGAGTCGAGTATAACCGCTTCTTATGAAAGAACTGTGTTATCCCTGTGAAGAGACTGTGAAATTCAGGATACCAGCCAGCCGACGATTGTAAACTGATCTCCGGTGGAATTCGGATTCTTTCTTATTTCTATGGTATGCACCGCCGCTTCTTCAGAAGTATAAAGCTCCACCGTCTCTGTGGCACTGCCCCAGCCGTCCTCAAAGTTGCCGTCCAGCGTGCGAACGCATTCCCCGTCAATATAAATATCAAACTGTCCGTAGCTTCCGTCCGTGGTGCGCTGATAGATCAACCCGATGCTGGCCGCCTCGATCTCAAATACAATGGGCTCATCCCCCTCCTCAGTATGCCAGTTATTCGGGAAGTACCAGTTTACCTGCTTTTCCGCAAAGCTGCCCAGGGACACCGGCTCCAGATTCTGGCTGTCCAGGATCTGCCCGTTCATATACCGTTCCTTAGTCTGCGCCTCGGCAGTAAAGGGCGTAACCTCCTCCGGGATCTCGTCCAGTCTTGCATAAACATCGTTCAGGTACATATAGAGCAATTCCCCGATGATGGCATGTCCCCGGTCATTGGGGTGGATATTGTCGGGTGAAATATCTTTCCAGGTAAATTCCCCCGCCTCGATGGAGGGCAGCACCGCATTGCCGTAGCTGACCATGGGCAGCTCATACCCAAAGCCCAGCAGCGCATCATTGACCTGGGCATTGGTACCGTTCTCCTGGGTCGTGAAAAGCAGCATCAGCGCCGTTTCGTTCTCATCCAGCAGAATCCGTCTCAGCAGATTGTCATAGGTCATCTTATAAAAATTGGTGTTGCCGTCATTTACGGAAAATTCCACGATCGCAAAATCCGGATCATAGTCCAGCAGATCCTGTTGTACCCGGTGTACCCCCAGATAAGAGCTGGTACCGCCGATACCGGCATTGACATAATTCACGGTGATGTCCGGGAATCTCTCCTGCCACCATTCATACATATGGTAAGCATAGCTGTTCTTTTCCCGGTTGCTGGCGCTGTAGCCCTCGGTAATGGAGCCGCCGATAACCCCCACCGTGATATCCTCCCCGGCCTGAGCCTTACGCATCACCGCCGCCAGCCTGGTCAGATCCCCCTGTTTAAAAGAGGTGGCCCGCTCATACATCTCCTCTGTCACATAGTCCGTATGCAGGGGCACTCCCTCTACGGCCTCCCCCACTGCAGTTTCCTCTGCCTGATCTGTCTCCGGCTCCTGCAGCTGCTCTCCGGCGCTTTCCCTTACCGCAGTGCTCTCCTGGGGCTCTTCCTCACTGCTCTGCCCTTCGCCGGAGGTGCCGCAGCCGGAAACCAGCAGCGCCGCCGTCAGCAGCAGCCCCCAAAACCGGGCAGCCCGGCCTGCTGTATTCTTTCCTGTTCTTTTTTTCCCCTGATGCATACTTTCTCTCTCCTCCATCCTGCTTTTCATTCCGCTTTATCTCTGCTTTTTGATTTTAGCACACTATCGGCAATTTTACCACAAGATTTAAAGGCGCAGCTGCTCCCGTCGCAGCAGTTTTCGTATAGCGGAAACAAAAGGCAATTTTTTCTTGGCACATGCTCCAAAGCGTAGTATGATTAACCATAAGAAGTTACAGCGAAAGGAGCTTTTATGAATACTACAGCCGAAAGCATCTATGAAAATATCTGCCGTTCCAGAAATACGCTGGGCATGCTGCCCCCGGAGTATTCACTGCCCCAGGAGGAAGCCTCCGCTGAAAGCAAGGTGCGCTTTGCCGACGGCGCCCTGGACGGCATTGCCATCTACCATATGGGGGTGCCCGCCCAGGACACCGCCTTGCTGGAGCAGGCCCTGCAGATTGCCGCAACCGATCCGAATGAGGCCCACAGGCTGGTTCAGGAATGGGCCAGGGATGGGCATATGGTCTCTGCCGCAGGCAAAATGCAGAAATATGTGGCAGCCCATCAGCAGGAGCTTCCGCCCAATCCCGTCTACCGTCTGGCCGTGGAATGCGCTCTGAAAGGCACCTATCGGGAGGAGGTAAAATTCGGTCTTGCACTGCTGCCGCTCTTTGAAACCGACCAGGACGAGCAGCTGAAAAATGCCCTGCGGATCCTAGCGTTATCCGATGAGTTTACCCTCTATGTACTGCCCATTGCCGGGCGCTGGATGCTTTCCGCCCAGGAGGTGCTGCGCATTGCCAAAAATGTGCAGGGCTGGGGACGGATTCATGCGGTAGTCCAGCTGGAGCCGGAGAATCAGGAGATTGCCGACTGGCTTTTCACAGAGGGCTGGGACAACACGGTGCTGCCCGCTTACTCCGCTCTGGAATGTTATCAAAAAAGCGGTATGAGAAAGCACCTGGAGGGCACAATGACAGATAGAGACTATACCAGCGCCTGCAAACTGCTGCAGGCCTTGTTGGGAGAGGGGCCCGTCCCCGGCATCTCCGAGGTGGAGGATGCCGAGGGACTGCTGGACGCCTTTCTGACCATCAGTGCCAGCAAAGCCGTTTCCCCGGAGCGGCAGAAGACCCTGGAGTCGGTTGCCGAACATGCAAAAGAGCAGCAGATGAGCAGGATTGCCGAACGTGCCGCCGCTCTCCTGTAGCATAGGGGCATTTCCGGGATGGCGGGATTCCCAATTCCCTTTGCCCTGCGCTGCAATAAAGATACGGAAAGGATTGCATATACATGAACAGAACCCTCCGCAAACCCATTCTTTGGACTTTTCTGATGGTCCTCTGCATAATAACTGCGCTGAAAATTTTATTTGCCGGCTATGACGTAGATGAGCAGTATGCCGTAGCCATGGCCTACCGCATGCTGAAAGGGGATCTTTTGCTGACCGATATGTGGGAGCCCCATCAGACCTCCGGGTTCCTGTGCGCTCTGCTGATGCTGCCGTATCTTTCCCTGTTTTCTACCACCACGGGCATCTTTCTGTATCTGCGGTTCTGTGGCCTGCTGCTCCATGGCCTGACGGCCTTTTTCCTGTACCGCACTCTGCGCCGCCGCTTTGCGCCGGGCTATGCTTTCCTGTTGGGCTGCATTGCCTTTTTTACCCTGCCCAAGCTGATGTTTCTGCCGGAATTCTCCAATCTGCAGACGGATTTTCTGCTGTGGGCCGTGCTGTGCCTGCTGCGGTATTATGACCCCGATCTGTCCCGCCGGGACAAGCCCTCTCTGGGATACCTGTATGCTGCCGGGAGCTTCATGGCTCTGGAGGTTCTGACCTATCCCTCCACGATCCTGGCTTTTCTGGCCGCTTTTGTTTGCATGCTCCGTTACCGGGGCCGCCGAGGCCATTCTGCGGCGGCTGAGCTGCTGGGGCTGATCCTGCCCTGTGTGCTGGGTGCCGCTGCTTTTCTGGCCGTTCTGCTCTCCTATATTCCCCTCTCCGAATTGGGAAGTCTGATTGCCATTGTCTCCAGTGACGGCTCCCATTCTGCCCCTCTGTCCCAGCGGCTGCTCCAGCATGCCCAGTCCCTGGGACAGCTATTTCTGTTCTTCCTCCTGTACGCTTTAATGGCTACAGGAGTTCTGCTGATCTGCCGTTTCCGCACCAAAAAGCCTTTTTCAGCGGCATTCTGGTGCTTCCTGCTGCTTTCCTGTACCCTGCTGGGACAGGTCTGCATCTGGCTGTTTGCAGGACAGTATCCCAACTACCCCATGGCGGAGTACTTCTTTTTGCCGGTGCTGCTTCTTATTGCCCTGCTTCGGCATAAGGTGGGAGCTTCGCCCGCACTGGGGTTCTTCGTGCTGACGCCTCTGGCCGCTTTTCTGGGGATCCTGTTTTTCAGCAATCATCCCCTGCTGGTGTCCCTGCCCTTCCTAACTCCCTGCGTGGTGGGGATCCTGTCCCTGCCCGAGCTGCAGGAATATCAGCAGCACCCGGCGGAAACAGCCGCCGAGAGCAGCAAAAAAAGCACCGGCAGGCTTCGGCTGATGCCTCAGACTCTGCTGGTGCTTTGGGTATGTGTGCTTCTGTTCGGCAGATGCTATATGCTGCGCACCACAGGGGGCACACACTATACTGTCTTTGATGAGCTGAGTCTCCTGCGCCAGGGACCCGCCGTCGGTCTCATTGCCGATACGCCCTCTGTCATCCGCTACCGGGATAATTACCGGCTGGTCACCGAGTCCCTGCCCGATGGGGCAAAGGTATTCTATATGGGCACCGCCACGGATCTCTATCTGATGAAGGATCTGGAGTTCTGCACGCCCTCCACCATCTGCTCTCCCACCTTTGACGATAAGATCCTGCCCTATTTTGAGCAGCACCCGGAAAAGGAGCCGGAATATGTGGTCTGCGATGGAGGGCTTTTGTACACCGATCCCTGGGTGCTGTCCTATATCCGAGAACACTGCCTGGAGACGCCCGTAGCCGTCAATGACTATCTGCAGATCTACCAATGCAGATAAGGGGAGCCGCTTAACTCTCAATCCCCCGGCAGGGCGGCCCCTTTTGCAGACGCCGCAAAGGCTTCCGGCCAGAAAAACAGGGCCAGCAGCAGCGGAAAGGCATAAAACAGGATCAGCACATATCTCACCAGGGCCATGGGGCCTAAAAGCACCGTTGCCATATTCAGCAGCGGAATCAGAAGCGGCACCAGAAGCCCTTTCTTTTTATAACACCACAGATACATAAACACCACCAGGAATACCAGAAAATACCAGCCGGGACTCAGCACCAGAAAGGCCAAAGGCGCCTGCTGGGCCTCCCTGTCCCAGGACAGCTTTTCATAGAAATCATGCAGTCCGGGCAGCACCACGATCTCTTCCCCCGGCTCCGCCACCCGATAGTCAAAATAACTGCTTCTTCCGTAAGGATCCTTATACCCGTCCATCACCGCTCCCGGATACCAGAAATCCACAGTGCTTACCAGAAAAGAATTGATATAGGTCAGGGGATGCTCCAATCCCCACCGGCTCCACAGGCTGACCAGCTCCTTTTTGTTTGCCGCAAAGCCCTCCCGGTCAAAACCGCTCTTAACCGGATCCGCCACCGTAGGCTTATAGGCTTCCAGATTCTCCCGGGGCAGCACCTGGTACAGCAGCTCCAGATCCTCCTGCGCCAGGGAATCATAGTCGTAATGATATACCCTTGCCAGCTGCTGGATCGGCACGGACAGCATTTCCTCGATCCCGCCGGGCGTCACGGAAAGGGCGCTGCAGACCGGCCCCGCATAGATCCCGTAGCATACCAGGATCCCCAGCACCAGCAGCAGATATTTTTTCCGGTATTTTCTGGCCAAAAAGAACAGAACCAGCAGCAGCAAAAGTACAATATACAAGCCGTTATTGCGGAAGATCATGGTACCGAAAGCAGCGGCAATAAAACCGCCCTGTACCTTTCTATCCGTGAAGAAACGGTCCCTCTCCCCGATGAAAGTCAGCGTCAGCAGCATCAGCAGCAGTTCAAAGGCGGAGAAGATCACATCCTTGGTGGTACAGATGGCAAAAAGCTGGAACACCGGAGACAGGCCGTAGAAAAGCAGGGTCAGAAGCTGTCCCCACAGCCCCACCCCTCTTTTCTTCAGATAGCGGACTGTCAGCGCCAGAATATTGGATACAATAAGCATCTGTATCAGGGTGTAGATCCCGATTCCCACATTGTAGCTTCCTGACAGCCGGTAAAAGCCCTCCAGCAGGCCGCCTACCAGCAGCACATGGATTACCGGATGATGGGAAGTGATCATACCGGTTCTGACCTGTTCCCATTCCGCATAGGCATCATAGGAAAATACCCCCGGCACTATGGACAGAAATGCCGGAAGCCAGCAGATCAGCAGAATCCCCGCATAAAGCAGCTGCAGCAGGAGCGGGTTCTCCGGGATTTTCGCCGGACAGCGGAATCTGCTTTCGGAAGAACCGGCAGAAAGCCTGGCCGCCAGGGCCCAGATACCGTATATCACCACAGCCGCCGCTGCGCCAAGCAGAAGCCACCGCAGATAAAATCCCTTATCCAGCAGATCCAGAGTGTCCTGCCTGTCCAGGGGCCGCCCCGCCGCATACAGGAATCCGGTAATGAGCCCGGTTATTCCCGCAAATATCGCCTTTCTCGCTGTTTTTACTTCCATCCTGTCTTCCTGCCCTTTAATTCTGCTCTGCCGCCCCGGAAATTATTCCTGCGTAATATCACTGCCAAAATACTTAATGGAAATCTCGGCCAGTTCACCGGACTCTTTCAGCTCTTTGATGGCCTGATCCACGGCGGCCCTAAAGCTGGCTGTCTCCTCTCCCTTTCGCATCGGAATAGATACATAGGAAGCGTCCTCGGTCAGCGCCGCAATCTTTACCGGCGCATCGGGATGCACGCTCATGTAATCGTAGAACGATACCTCCGCATTCAGGGTGGCATCCACTCTGCCTGCAATCACCAGATCCCGAGTCTGATCCAGAGAGTCCACAGGCGTTACCGTAGCGCCATAGCTCTCTGCCAGCGTCATATAGGTGCTTGCCATACTGTTGGTGGTCGTCTTGCCGTCCAGATCCTCGAAAGTCTTGATCTCCTCATTGTCGCTGGCAACGATCAGCGCCGTGCGGATATAGCCGTAAGGTTCGCTGAAATCGTATTTTTCCGCACGCTCGTCCGTGATCTCCACACCGTTTACCACCATATCATAGCGGCCGCTGTCCAGTCCGGCAAACAGGCCGTCCCACTCGCCTTCCACAAAGGTCACTTCCACGCCCAGCTTTTCAGCGATCTTCTGGGCCACCTCCACATCAAAGCCCACCAGATTATCGTCCTCATCATGGTAGGTCCAGGGGGCCCAGGTGCCCTCCATGGCCACAGTCAGGGTTCCCTTTTCCTGAATCTGCTGCAGCAGATCCTTATCCTCACTGCTCTGGGCGTCCCCGCTGCCGCAGGCAGTCAGACCCAGTATCATCAATCCTGTCAAAACAACACTCAGCAATTTCTTTTTCATAATACTCCTCCTATTTTTAGTTCCGCAGTTTTCCCGCAGCTTTACTGTTCCCCGCTGATGGTTTTTAAAAATGCTCTGGTGCGCTCCTCCCGGGGATTGGCAAAGAACTCCCTGGAGCTGCCCTGCTCCAGCACCTGTCCGTCCTCCATAAAGAGCACCTTATTAGACACATTTCTGGCAAAACTCATCTCATGGGTCACCACCAGCATGGTCATACCCTCCTCCGCCAGCTGTTTCATGACCGCCAGCACCTCCCCGATCAGTTCGGGATCCAGCGCCGAGGTGGGCTCGTCAAAATAAATGATCTCCGGATCCGTTGCCAGCGCCCGGGCAATCCCCACCCGCTGCTGCTGTCCGCCGGAGAGCTGATGCGGGTAATAGTCATACCGGTCCGAGAGCCCCACCTTATCCAGGGCACGCCGCCCGATCTCCAGAGCCTGGGCCTTATGCATCTTCCGGCCGATGATCAGCCCCTCCGTCACATTCTGCAGGGCGGTCTTATTACTGAACAGATTATAATTCTGAAAGACAAAGGCCGTCTTTTTCCGCAGACGGGCTATATCCCGCTTGGACACATGCCCCATCTGAAAGGTCTCCCCGTCAAACTCCAGCGTACCGCCGTCCGCTGTCTCCAGAAAGTTCAGACAGCGCAGCAGCGTGGTTTTTCCGGAACCGCTGGGGCCCAGGATCGCCACCACATCCCCTTTTTCCACGGAGAGATCCACACCCCGCAGGACTACCTGCGTCTGAAACGACTTTGTGATATCATGTGCCTGTACCATGGGTCTTTCCTCCTCTCCGCCGTGATATTCAGCCTGCGCTCACCCAGATGCTGCAGTCCTGTCAGCGCCGTGCAGAACAGCAGATAGATCAGCCCCACCTCGATATACAGAGCCAGGGGCTCATAGGTTCTCGCCACGATCCGCTGGGTGGCCATGAACATCTCCACCACGGTAATATTTGCCGCCAGGGAAGTGTCTTTCACCATGCTGATCAGGGAATTGGACAGGGGCGGGAACGCCGTGCGGAAAGCCTGGGGCAGCACGATCCGCCGCATGATCTGCAGATAACTCATGCCCACACAATATCCGGCCTCAATCTGCCCCTTGGGAACGGATTCCAGCGCCGCACGCATGGTCTCTGCGCAGTAGGCTCCCTCATTGATGGAAAACACCAGCACTGCGCAGGGAAAGGGATCAATAATGATCCCCAGATTGGGCAGCCCATAGAAAATGACATACAGCTGCACCAGCAGCGGCGTACCTCTGACCACCCAGATATAGAATCGGCAGATCTGTTTCAGAACCCTGATCTGCGCAAACTGAATCATGGCCACAATAACGGCGATCACCATGGCAAAAGAAAAGGAGAGGATCGTCAGCGGTATCGTCACCTTGATTCCCGGTATTAAGATTTTGGTAAAGGAATCCACAAGGATCCCCAACAGCCGCTCACTCACGTTTTCCGTAACTCCTCTTCTGCGTACTTATTTTCCTACAAAACCAATAGGTATTAACTCTAATGCAGTATACCACCATATATCAAATCTGGCAAATACTTTTCCGGCCGCCGGGCAGGAGCAATCTGCAGCAGCTCAGCAGATTGAAAAGCTATACTGAATCTCCCCGGCTGCATCAATCTCATAGGCAGGCTCCGGCCCGGCGCCCCAGCTGTCACGGCCGCCTAAGCCCCGCACTGCACCCAGTACACAGAGCACCGTGCGTCTGGCAGGGGGCAGTTCCTCCTGGTGCAGCGCATTTTCCAGCTCCTCTGCGGTATAGGGCAGGCAGGAGAAAGCAAAGGGCGCATCCTCCATGCGGATCTCCAGGAAATCCTCCGCCTTTTCTCCGGCAGACAGCGCCAGGGGCCCACGGGTCACATTGCTCATACTGCTGCCCGGACGGATCCTTACCCAGCGGCTTTCCATATGCATCCCGCAGTC
>JAGANP010000070.1 GCA_017624175.1 Lachnospiraceae bacterium
ATGTGTAAACCGTCTGCAAAGGGATCCGGGAACTTTGCGTGGAACAGTACTTAAACGGTACGGAGGGCGCAATTTTTGGAATGCATGGAGGATGTTATGGAGAAAGAAATCAGAATCGGCAATAAAGTCATCAGCGAGAACTCCCCCACCTTTATCGTGGCGGAGATGTCAGCCAATCACAACATGGATTTTGACCGGGCGGTGGAGATCCTGAAAGCGGCCAAGGCGGCGGGGGCAGATGCGGTGAAGATTCAGACCTATACGGCGGATACGATCACGCTGGACTGCGACGCTCCCTGTTTTCAGATTACTCAGGGAACGCTGTGGGACGGCACCACGCTGCACAAGCTGTATGAGACGGCGTACACCCCCTGGGAGTGGCAGCCGAAGCTGAAGCAGATCGCAGAGGATATGGGACTGCTCCTGTTTTCCTCTCCCTTTGATTTTTCCAGCGTGGATTTTCTGGAGGAGATGCAGGTTCCCGCTTATAAGATTGCCTCCTTTGAGATCACGGATATTCCGCTGATCCGCAAGGTGGCCCGGCTGGGAAAGCCGGTGATCCTGGCCACCGGTATCGCCCGGCTGGCGGATATTGAGCTGGCGCTGCGGACCTGCCGGGAGGAGGGGAACGAGCAGGTGATCCTGCTCAAGTGCTGCTCCGCCTATCCCACGCCCTATGAGGACGTGAATCTGCGGACGATTCCCAACATGCGGGAGACCTTTGACTGTATCTGCGGCCTGTCGGATCACACCATGGGCACGGCGGTGGCCACCGGGGCGGTGGCTCTGGGGGCGAAGATGGTGGAAAAGCATCTGACGCTGAAACGAAGCGACGGCGGAGCGGATGCGGCCTTCTCCATGGAACCTCAGGAATTTCAGGAGATGGTGGATAACATCCGGATCCTTGAAAAGGCGCTGGGAAAGGTCACCTATGAGCTGTCGGAAAAGCAGACCCGGGAGAGGGAGCACAGCCGTTCCCTGTTTGTGGCCCGGGATATGCAGGCGGGGGAGATCTTTACCCCGGACAATCTCCGTTCTGTGAGACCTGCCGATGGGTTGCATACCCTGTATTATGAACAGCTGTTAGGGAAGCGGATTACCCGGGATGCAAAGCTGGGAACCCCTATGTCCTGGGATCTGGTGGAAAATCCCTGACAGGTATCGGTGCAGTGTTGCAGGCGGGACGGAGTATGAACCGGCTTGCCCTGAACAGGCGGGAGGCAGCCATGGCGGAAGAGAGAAAGACAGATATCATTATCCGGGCGGACGGCAATGCCCGGATCGGCGCCGGACATCTGATGCGCTGTCTGACCATTGCGGAGGAGATCCGGCATAAAGAAAGGGTGGTTTTCTGGTGTGCGGATCAGGCTTCGGCGGAGCTGGCAGAAAGCCGGGGCTACAGCGTCCGTGTGCTGGGAACGGATTACCGGGACATGCTGTCGGAGCTGCCCCGGTGGGAGGCCTGGGCGCAGCAGGAGCAGGAAAAGCCGGAAAGCCTGCGGCCCACGATTCTGGTGGACAGCTACTATGTAAATGCAGAATATCTGCAGGCGCTCCGGGCCTACGGCAGAGTCTGTCTGTTGGATGATATGGGAAAGCAGGCCTGGCCTGTGGACGGGGTGATCAATTATAACACCTTTGCCCAAAGGGAAAGCTATGAGCGGCTCTATGCAGGGCAGGACAGGCTTGCAGGGGAAACGGCGCTGTACATCGGCCCGGCCTATGTCCCCCTGCGTTCCCAGTTTATCGGGCGGAAGTATCAGGTGCAGGAGCAGGTGAAAGAGATCCTGATTACTACCGGGGGCGGTGACCTGGAGAATATTGCAGGACAGATTCTGGAAAGAATAGTAAATATGAAGTGCAGGATCCATGTGATATCCGGCCCTTATCATCCCCATGGGGCCTGGCTGGAGGAATATGCTTTGAGGCACCCCCATGTGACAGTGCACCGGCAGGTGACGGAGATGGCGGCGCTGATGGAGCAATGCGATCTGGCAATTACCGCAGGGGGCACTACGGTGTATGAGCTCTGTGCCCTGGGCGTACCCTTTATCTGCTTTTCCTATGCGGAGAATCAGGAGGCGCTGGCGGAGTATGCGGGGCAGCAGAGGATCGGCCGGAATGCGGGCAAATACCACCGGGAGCCGGAAAAGGTGCTGGCGCATATGGCAGAACTGGTCAGAGAAACCATGGCGGACGAGACCGGAAGACGGGAGATGTCCCGAAAGGCGAGAGCGCTGGTGGACGGCGGCGGCGCCCGGCGGCTGGCAGAAGTGCTGGAGACGGGTCTGATTGCAGGAGCAGATGGAACCTATATAGTGGGGTAAGCATGGAGACAGAGAGACAGGGAGGCAGCAGAAAACAGCATATCGTATACGGAATCTGCGGCGCCCTGCTGATGCTGGCGCTGCTCCCGCTGCTGCTGTCTTCCCGGCGGCAGGCGGACGCCCGGGCGGAGCTTCTGTTTCTGGGGGACAGCATTGTGGGGCAGTACCGGGATGAGACCTCGATCCCGGCGCTGGCAGCCCGGGAGCTGGGCGTGACAGCGGTCAACGGTGCGTTCGGCGGCACTACCATGAGTCAGCAGAACCGGGAGAGCCGGGATGCTTATTACCGGGACGGCCTGGCCTTCCCTCAGCTGGCCAGAGCCATTGCGGCTCAGGACTTCGGGGTGCAGCAGACCATCCGCACCAAAGACTATGTGACCATGCATTTCGGCGGCGTTGTGGATGAGCTGGATGCGGTGGATTTTTCCGGGGTAAAGACGGTAATCATCACTTACGGCATGAATGATTATACCACGGGCAGCCCCATCAGCAATCCCGAGGATCCTGAGGATCCCTATACGATGGAGGGGGCCATGCGCGCCGGGATCCGTTTTCTGCAGCAGGCTTATCCCGAGCAGCGGATTATTTTTATCAGCCCCACCTACTGCTGGTTTTTAAATACCATGGGCAGTACCTATGATACCTGCGAGACCAGTGACTACGGCGGCGGGTATCTGGAGGAATATGTGGAGGCCCAGAGGCGGGTGGCCCGGGAATGCGGGGTGGAATTCCTGGATCTGTACCATGACTATTATCCTCATGAGGACTATAATGACTGGAGCCTGTACACGGAGGACGGGATG
>JAGANP010000071.1 GCA_017624175.1 Lachnospiraceae bacterium
ATAGCTCTTGCCAACACGCCGTGCACCATCAATTAGCATAGCAGTATGTCCTGCATCCTCTTGTTTCCACCTGATAAGTGTGTCATAGATTTTTCGTTTCATGAAAGGCACCTCCGTCAATACATAGCAAGATTTTCTATTCTTAGAGTACCACGAAATCAAGAATTTATCAATGCAGATATTTCACAAAATCAAGAATTTATTGACACATATATTGCACAAAATCAAGAATTCATTTGGGTTTCTTATTTTTGTCCGGATAAGCTGTCAAGATAATTTCTGATATTACGCCCCATAATCTTATCACCAATACTCAAAAAATATACTAAGCTATCCAACGCTATATAAAGATGAAAGGCCTTTTCAAAGGTACTATACTCCGCCTTGCGCTTATCCGTTTGATAATGTTCTAAAAAGATATTCCGAAACAGTTCATATTCCTCTTTGCTGTAATTCATTTTCATCCAGAACGTAAGCCGTGATACATCCGCCATCCAATTATAGGACATTGCATCATCCCAGTCGATGAGCGTAATATCGCCGCTTTCCTGAACCATAATATTCTTTTTGGATAAATCACCGTGGCATAGAACGGGCGGCAAATCGTTAAACTGATCCAGCACATCCAAAAAAACCGCTTTCATGTTCATCAGCTCGCTCTCACTGAATAGCTTCATTTCAAGCAAATCGGAGGTTCTCTCGTCAAATTCCTCCTCAAAGAATGACAGAATGCTGTCATAATCAGCCTCTCCGTCCCCTATATCTCCGAAGTTTCTGATGGGTATAACGTGAATCCGGGAAACCTGCTCTGCAAGCTTTATATACAGCTTGCATTCCTGTTGTCTGTCAAAATGTATTTTATCCGCAGCAACGCCCCGGACGGCGCCTTCAATCAGATAACCATTCGGAATATTTTTATTCTCCCTGCTGAAGGCGATCAGCTCGGCATGGGGAATGCTGTTCTGCGACAGGGTGTGATATACAAACGGAATTTTGCCGTTTTCAGGCCAATCCCTGCTCCTGTAAAGCTTGATAATATAGCGCCGGTCTGCGGCTTCAAATGCATATACCGTATTATTCGTAACATTTTCAATTTGCCTGATATTATCAATGGAAGCGCCTAAAGCATTCTCTGCAGTCTGTTCAATCATTTTTATGTCAATCGTCATATTCTCACCAATGTCCTTTATTTTTTCCGTAAGCAAAGATATCCTCCGTATTGAGAATTTTCTCTGCCAGCGCCGGATTGTTTATCCCCATAATCATAACAGTATCGTCAGTTTTTTCTTTATCCGCCCAGTTGACGAAGTATGCGGGACGATTTAAAAAAACAAACCCCAGCCTTTTATAGAATTCTGTTATACCACTCTCCATATTGACACACATACAGGCAACATCAACGCCTAAATCCCCGGCCTTGCTAAGTGCCAGTTCTGCAAGCTTCCTGCCGTACCCGTTGCTGCGGTATTCAGGAAGAACCGCCAACCCGCCGAATCCGCCGAGGCAATAGCTTTCCCCATTGTATTCGGACATGGTTTTATGTACTGCCACACGGCCTACAACTCTATCGTTGTCAAACAGCAGGAATTTGCCGTCCTCGGGAGCCTCCCAATCATACATATCGATGTCTGGATCGACCGAATCGTTTGACAGGCATGTTTCATTTATGAAATCGACATCCCGCCGATGCTTCTCGCTTATTGTATCATCCGAAAAATATTTTATAATCATATAAACGCCCCCTTCTTGCCGAAATTTATTTTCTGAGAATCAGTGTAACATAAATTTTCTCCAAAATAAGTGTACCGTT
The DNA here is from genome assembly GCA_017624175.1 of Lachnospiraceae bacterium. Taxonomy (GTDB): domain Bacteria; phylum Bacillota; class Clostridia; order Lachnospirales; family Lachnospiraceae; genus Acetatifactor. The sequence continues at coordinate 1,811 of JAGANP010000071.1, forward strand.
TGATTTAATATATTCTTGCAGAAAAATCCCCCTGTTGCTATCAACAGAGGGATTTGTTCATCTGTATAAAATACTCCTTATGGTTTCCTCGGAAAGATGATATTCCTCGGCAAGATGCAAGATCGTCACGCCCGTACTTTTTTTATCCCGTATTTCGTTGTTTCTATCTGTAAGCATCTGCCTTGCGCCGGATTTAGAACCCCATTTCCTGCGTGCGGATTGTTCCGGCGGAATATAAATAAGTCCGTCGCCCGTATAACTTCTGACGATATCAACCAGCCATTCGGGCAAAACCTTTTCGGCATTGATATATGACATTGTTATCACCCCATATTTTAAGATAAAAACAGAGTGCAGCATATATCAATCATTAAGCGGCTTTACCGCTCTGTACATCGCCGCTCAATTCATTCCATAAGCTGCACAGAGCGTATAGGGTAGAACATAATTCTTTTTCATTGACGCTGACATCGCAACCTCTCCTTTCATGAACTGCGCCTTAATAATATCTGTTGTTCACAGCGCAGCATAGTTTTCCGGAAAACGCAATACCGGACGAAGCTATTGGAACCTTTCTTGATATGTCACATATATTAACCAAAAAGACACCGGCAAACGAGAGGGAAATCTCATGAAACGATCCGTTCCGTTAGAAAAAGCGGCGGAGGCTGTCTGTGATCAGAGCGCCGTTCCGCCGCTTATTTTTCAGTTACCGCCCGAACAGGGGCGCAGGATATTGGAGGATGCACAGGATACACCGGTATATAAATACCCTGCGGATATATCCGTCCGGGAAATCGATACTTTAAAATGGGGAAAGCTCCCCGTTTACTTCGTCTCACCCCAGGGGATCGTCCATATTGAAAATATTATCTTCTACATCCATGGCGCCGGTTGGGTATTCGGCAGCTTCCATACTCATGAAAAGCTGGTAAGGGAATTATCGGTGAGGACCAATTCCCTGCTTATCTTTCCTGAATATACCCGCTCTCCCGAGGCCAAATACCCCACAGCCATTGAGCAGTGCTACTTTGTACTTTCCCGGCTGCCCAAAATCGTTGACGGACTGTTTTCCAATATTGATTACCGCACGCTGACTGTCGCAGGTGACAGCGTAGGCGGCAATATGTCCATCGCCATGGAATTCATGACGAGACGGCGATCCGGCCCGAAAATCGACAAGCTGCTTTTATTCTATCCGGTTACCAATGCCTGCTTTAACACGCCGTCCTACTGTCAGTTTGCTGCGAATTACTACCTGTACCGTGCGGGAATGCAATGGTTCTGGCAGCAATATACCGCCTGCGAGGCGGACCGGAATCAGATCACCGCTTCTCCACTGCGGGCAAATATGGAAGATCTGCGGCATTTTCCGCCCACCATGCTCATCAACGGCCAGGCGGACGTCCTGCGCAGCGAGGGGGAGGCCTTCGGGGAAAAGCTCCTCTGCGCCGGTGTGGATGTGACCGCCCTGCAGGTTCAAGCTACGATCCACGATTTTGTCATGCTGAACGCCCTGGACCGGACCAACGCCTGCCGCACGGCCATGGACACAGCAGCAGCATGGATCAACCGCCGAAATTATTCATCTTTTTAAAATCTCCTATTGATTTTCAGGCATCATGCTGTACAATAAATATGTTGACATTTCACGATGTTGTCGATTCTTAAACAAAGGAGGATTCTCATGCGTAAAAACACAATCGTATTTGCCGTTATTCTTTCGCTCGGTCTATTCACTTTCAGTCAAAAGGAAACCTTTGCTGCAACACCGGAGCATAAACACAACCTGGTTGTATGTCAAACTGAAATAATATCGGAAACACCAGGTCAAAGCTGTTCATATGATGAGAACTGCGTCGTTAGTTCAATCATATACAGATGTACATATATATGTACTGTCCATGGCTGCGGTTTCAAGGAAAACAGGTATAAAGTTGAGACGCATCATTCTATCGAACATTAGATGCACTTTGCCCTCCCTTCAGCAGATTACTTAGCTGTGCAAACTACTCCAGAGTCAACGCCTCTCCCCGGATGGTGACAGGCAGTCCCATCTCCTCCAGGGCTGCCGTTACCTGTTCCCTGGGCAGTCCCATCCCATTAGCCAGACCGTTGGCCAGAGTTTTGCGCCGCTGATTAAAGGAGGCACGGATCAGGGCAAACATGTGCTTTTCATCCCCCACCGTCACCGGCGGCTCCTGATATCTGGTCAGGCGGATCACGGTGCTGTCCACATTCGGCCGGGGCATAAAGCAGTTGGCCGGTACATGGGCCACGATCTCCGGCCGGGCATAGTACTGCACCGCCAGAGACAGAGCGCCGTAATCCTTGGTTCCCGGCCCCACCTGCATCCGCTCCGCCACCTCTTTCTGTACCATGATGGTGATACTCTGCAGCGGTACATGATTTTCCAGCAGACTCATAATGATGGGCGTGGTGATCTAATAGGGCAGATTGGCCACCACCTTGATGGGTCTGCCCTGGTTGCGCTCCTCCACGATCTGCCGGACGTCCACTTTCAGGATATCCTCATTGATAATCGTCACATTGTCATAGGCAGACAGCGTATCCTGCAGAATCGGCATCAGCGCTTTGTCGATCTCCACCGCCACCACCTCCCGGGCGCTTTCCGCCAGGTACTGGGTCATGGTGCCGATTCCCGGGCCGATCTCCAGCACACAGTCCTCCCCGGTAATCTGGGCAGCGTCCACGATTTTCTCCAGCACATGGGGATCAATCAGGAAGTTCTGCCCGAATTTTTTCTGAAAATTAAATTGATACTTCTGTAATACCGCTATGGTATTCTGGGGAATGCCCAAATCAGCCATCTGTATGTCTCCTTACTTATCGTTTCTTCTCACTTATCCAGAAAAGCCATCACTTCCAGCAGATCCCGGCAGATCAGCATACTCTTTTCCTGCATCTCCTGATCCGGCTCAATCAGATCCGGCACCATTATGGGGATCATGCCGGCGCTGTACGCTGCCCTGATTCCGTTTGGTGAGTCTTCAATCGCCATAGCCTCCTGCGGATCCACGCCCATGCTCTCACAGGCCATCCGATAGATGTCCGGCTGCGGCTTGGAATGCTCCACCATATCCCCCGTGGTCAGGCTTCGAAAATACTCCCGCAGCCCCGTGCGCTCCAGATGCTCCTCCACGGATGGCCGGGAAGAGGAAGATGCCAGTCCGATCCGATATTTTCTCTGCCGCAGAAATTCCAGAATCTCCCGGACTCCCTTTTTCACCGGCATTCCTTTCTGCACAATATCCTCATGAAACTTTTCGGACGCCTGCTGCCGAAATTGCTCATAATCATAGCTTTCACCGTAAAACTCTCGAAACAGAGCGGCAGTATCCGTCTGGTTCCTGCCGATACATCTGGGAAAGAAAGCCTCCATATCCGGTATCCCGTTTTCCCGGGCCACCGCTATCCAGCTGTCCATACACAGCCGTTCCGTATCAAACAACACGCCGTCCATATCAAATATAATTGCTTTCATCGGTATGCAAAATCCTCCAGGAAATGAATACAGTTATACAGCACCAGCACGCTTACTTTATTGTGTGTCACATACTGGTCCATCAGGTCAAACAGACTGCCGTTATAATACCGCAGATCCACCACATAAATCTTCTCATAGTGGGGGGCCAGCAGCGGAATGATGGTATTGGCATAGGAATCCTTGATCAGAAACAATTCCTTTCCTCCTGCGGAATACCCCGTAGTGATCTCCACGATCCCATGATTATCATCCAAAAAATATCCATACTGGTTCTTTGTCTCCAGATAGGAGGGCTCATAAAAGCTGTCCGCCACTTTCTCATAATCGTAAATGATCTCCACTTTCCGGCTGGTGGTGCGGGGGAAAATCTGGATCGCATCCGACTCCATGGGCAGATTGATCCGGGAATGCAGAGTCCCCAAAAAGCTGTCCGATACCGTCACCAGATCCTCCGGGTTAAAGCTGCGGGGCCAGTACCCCACTGCATCGGCCCACTGCAGATAACCGTAGTAGGCGCCCAGCGTGGTCCAGTGATGATCGGTCTTATAATAGATCTGTTCCTCTTTGTGCTCGGTCAGAATCGGGAATACATCAATCACCCTCTCCTCCCCGATCCTTTCCTCCGCCTGGGTCAGCAGCTGACTCTGGTCATAATAGACGGCGAAAGCAGGAAGCCTGTCGGTCAGAATATTGTCCGCCGTAGGCACCAGCATCACCTTTGTCTGGGGATACCTCTCTACCAGAGTCTCCAGCTGCTCCAATCGTTTATCCGCCAGCTCCTGGGGGTAATCCTCCGGCAGATGCTGTTGGATCAGATAGCCGTCCTCTGCCAGATAGACCCCATTGATCAGCTTTTTCTGAGAAAGAATATCCATCCTGGTCTTCAGCATGACCCAGGTATCCCTGCGGACAAACTGATCCGTCACATAGGACTCATACGCCTCCTCATAGTCCCCATTCAGGACACTTTCCAGGCTCCACTCCGGCTTCTGTGCCAGTATTCTGTTTTCCGTTTCCGAGAATAAACGCTCCCCCGTCACCAGATCCGCTATGGTCAGCACCAGCAGGATCAGCGCCAGCAGAGCCACCGTCATTCCCCCATGCAGTTTTTCATTATCCAGCTTCATAAACACTCACCTGTCAGAATCGAAAATAAAGAAACGGATTATA
>JAGANP010000072.1 GCA_017624175.1 Lachnospiraceae bacterium
AATAATAAAGGATATGCTCTGTCATCGAAAGAAGATGGAAGTTCTTATCTGGAGGAATATCTGGAACTCTTGGAAAGCGCTGTGCCGACAGCTGTTAGTTCCGATGATATCTTTGATATTGTTATGGAAGAGGCAAATGGCTATTTTCAGGGAGATAAGGATCTGGATTCCGTTGTTGACGTTATTCAAAGACGGGTGCAGCTCTATCTGGATGAGCGGAAATAACAGGAAGCCGTCTGCATCGGGGCAGGCGGCTTCTTCGGCAGTATTATATCTTTTTCTTGGCTCTTTCTGTATATTTTTCCTCACAGTATTTGCAGCGGTAGACCTCTTTTGCCGGATCAGCCAGATAGAAGATGTGGGGCAGTTCTTGTTCGATGGAGGTGATGCAGCGGGGGTTGTGGCAGTGGATCACGTTTTTGATCTGCTGGGGCAGCACCAGATCCTTTTTGTCAACGATCTCCCCGTCCTTAATTACATTGACGGTGATGTTGTGGTCGATATATGCCAGAACGTCCAGATCCAGCATGTTGATGTCGCATTCCACCTTCAGAATATCTTTTTTGCCCATTTTTTCACTGCGGGCATTTTTGATGATGGCCACGGTACAGTCCAGCTTGTCCAGTCCCAGATGCTCATAGATGGACAGGCTTTTGCCGGCCTTGATATGATCTAATACGAAGCCTTCTTCAATTTTTCCAACATTTAACATAATTACCTCTTTCCGCATACGCAGACCCAGTCTGCAGCACTGCTTTGATAGATTGAAAACACCGTGTTCAGACGGCAAGCTTACGGGGCACAGATCCCGGTTTATACCAATTCCAGCAGGGTCAGAATCAGAGCCATGCGCACATATACGCCGTATTGTGCCTGTTTGAAATAAGCGGCTCTGGGGTCATTATCCACCTCCACCGAGATCTCATTGACACGGGGCAGGGGATGGAGCACCAGCATGTCCGGTTTTGCCAGAGCCATTTTGGCCATATCCAGCACATAAAAGTCCTTTAAGCGGATATAGTCTTCCTCGTTGAAGAAGCGCTCTTTTTGTACCCGGGTCATGTACAGCAGATCCAGCTGGGGCATCACGTCTTCCAGACTCATGACCTCCTCATAGGGGATGTTTTTATTTTTCAGCATTTCGGTAATATAATCAGGTACTTTCAGTTCGTCCGGTGAAATAAAGATAAAGCGGATATTGTCGTAGCGCACCAGGGCATGGATCAGGGAGTGCACGGTACGGCCGAACTTCAGGTCGCCGCACAGGCCAATGGTAAAGCCGCCCAGGGAGCCTTTCAGGCTGCGGATGGTCAAGAGGTCGGTCAGGGTCTGGGTGGGATGCTGATGGCCGCCGTCACCGGCATTGATTACCGGGATCAGGGAACGTTCCATGGCCACCATGGGAGCGCCCTCCTTGGGATGGCGCATGGCACAGATATCCGCATAGCAGGAGATAATCCGTATTGTATCGGACACGCTCTCTCCCTTGGAAGCGGAAGAGGAGGCGGCATCGGAGAAGCCGATGACTCTGCCGCCCAGGCGGGTCATGGCGGACTCGAAGCTTAAGCGGGTACGGGTGCTGGGCTCATAGAAACAGGTGGCCAGAATCTTGCCCTCACAGGCGTGGGCATATTTTTCTTTGTTGTTTTCAATGTCATTGGCCAGATCAAAGAGTTGGTCCAGTTCCTGGGTGGTGAAATCCAGGGGGCTCATAAGATGTCTCATAGTGTAAAAACCTCCTATTTATAGTTCCGCAGTGTGCCTTCCAGTACCAAACCAGGCAGAGAAATTTCCAGCTGCATTCGCATCTGTAAATTCTCTGGGCACGGTCCGGCACACTGCTGATTTGTAATTCCGCAGCTTTACTGCCAGTATCGGTTTTGAGGTTTGGCAGGGCAGCAGGCACGAAAGAAAAGCCGAAGAGAAAACTCTTCGACTTTATTGTTATGACATATAAGTAACCATCTCCGATACGGGCTTGCGCTTGGGAGCCACGGGAGACTCTGCGGGATAGCCCACAGGAATTACGGCAACTACCTCTCTGTCCTCGGGAACGCCAAGGAGAGCGGCGATTTTTTCATCATCTATAATTCCCATGATTACGGTGCCAAGTCCCTTATCATATGCTGCCAGGCAGAAAGCCTCGCTGGCAACACCGGCATCATACATCTGCCAGCCGTCTCCACGATGGGTGGAGTAGGAACCGTCACGTTCAAAACCACTGCGGTTCTTGATCACGGTGACAACGATGACCATGGGGGCCTGATTGATAATTTCACCATTTTTAGCATAACCGGAGGTGCATTTTGCAACCTCGGCTTTCAGACTGCCTTCA
>JAGANP010000073.1 GCA_017624175.1 Lachnospiraceae bacterium
ACTGTCAGGATAGTACTGGGTCTCCAGGCACAGGCCGCTTCTCTTATCATAAAATGCGCCGTCCTTGCCGGGCTCCGGGCTGATACAGTTGCCGGCATAGAACTGTACGCCGGGAAGCGTGGAATAGGTTACCATACGGCGGCCGCTCTCGGGGGCGGTCACCACTGCAATCTTGCGGAGCTCACCGTCCCAGCCGTCCACTACCCAGTTATGATCGTAGCCCTGGGTCAGCAGCAGCTGACGGAAATCCGCCCGGATGTCCCTGCCCACTGCCTTGGGCTGGGTGAAATCCATCACCGTACCTGCCACTGCAGCAATCTCTCCGGTGGGAATGGCGCCCTCTACCACGGGAGTATAATGGGATGCCAGAAGCTGCAGTTCATGGCCCTCGATATTGCCCGATTTATGTCCGTTCAGGTTAAAATAGGTATGGTTGGTGGGATTCAGGATCGTCTTCTTATCGCTGGTGCCATGATAGTGCAGCGTCAGGCCGTTCTCCTCATCCAGGGTATAGGTCACCTGCAGCACCTTATTGCCCGGAAAGCCCATATTGCCGTCCGTATCGGTGATGGTAAAGGTAACGCTGTTTTCCCCGGTCTGCGCCTCCCACAGCTGCTTGTGATATCCCTTTTCCATATGGCTGTGCAGATTGTTGGGGCCGTCGTTGACGTCCAGCTGATAGGTGGTGCCGTCAATCGTAAAGCTGGCGCCGCCGATCCGATTGGCACTGGGGCCCACAGTGGCGCCGAAGAAGCTGCCGTTTTTCAGATAGCCCGCTGCGCTGTCAAAGCCCAGCACCACATCCTCCAGTCTGCCGTCTTTATCCGGCACATACAGATTTACCAGGATCGCACCCAGATCCGTAACCTCCGCGTTCATACCGTTTGCATTCTCCAGGGTATAAAGGGTTACTTCCCTGCCCTGCTGATCCGTTCCGAAATTTCTCTTTGTAATAGACATTTTCCTGACCTCCCTCAATATTTTCCACCTATGCAGCTGCAATCCCCACAGATGCGTATTTTTCTTATCCAAAACCAAATCGCCGCACTGCCGACACGCATGTCAGATCTCGACACGCCCCTCCAGTGCCCGCAGCAGCGTCACTTCATCAATATACTCCAGATCCCCGCCTACCGGCACGCCGCTGGCGATTCTGGTCACCCGGATTCCGGTGGGCTTAATCAGCTTGCTGATATACATAGCCGTGGTCTCGCCCTCCAGGCTGGAATTGGTGGCAATGATCACTTCCTCCACATCCCCCTCCAGGCGGGCCATCAGCTCCTTCAGCTTAATATCATTGGGACCGATCCCCAGCATCGGGGAGATCGCCCCGTGCAGCACATGGTAGACCCCCTCATATTTGCCGGTTTTCTCATAAGCCGCCAGATCCCGGGAATTCTCCACCACCATAATCATGCGGTGATTGCGCCTGTCGTTGGCGCATACCGGGCATACCTCCCGATCCGTCAGGGTAAAACACTCCCGGCAGTACCGGACATTCTCTTTGGCGTCAATGATGGTCTGGGCCAGCCGGTTCACCTTATCCTTGGGCATGTTGATCAGGTGAAAGGCCAGACGCTGGGCCGATTTGCCGCCGATACCCGGCAGGGCCGCCAGCTCCTCTATTAACTTATTGATATGGCCGCTGTACAGATCCATCAGAATGAAAAGCCTCCCAGGCCGCCGGTCATCTTACCCATCAGCGCTTCATTGGCCTCATCTGCCTGCTTCATCGCCTCATTGACCGCCGCCACAATCAGATCCTGCAGCATCTCGATATCCTCGGGGTCCACTACCTCCTCGGTCAGCTTCACCTTCAGGATCTCCTTTTTGCCGGATACTGTCACCTCCACGGCGCCGCCTCCGGCGGTTGCTGTGAATTCCTTGCTCTCCAGCTCTTTCTGTCCTTCCTCCATCTGACGCTGCATCCGCTGTGCCTGCTTCATCAGATTATTCATGTTGCCCGGCATCATGCCGCCGGGATAGCCTCCACGTTTTGCCATGGGTTCATTCCTCCGCTTTATTCTTCCTCGATCTCCATATGGATGATCTGGGATAAATCTACATAACTCTCTTCAAATTCCCGCTTACTGCCCACTGCCTGGATATTTACCTCCACCTCTTTGCCCAGATAATCAGCGATCAGCTGCTCCAGCTGCTCCTTATTCTGGGGATGCTGGGTAAAATAGTCGGATTCCACGCCGTCCTGCAGCACCAGCATCAGCCGGTTATCCCCGCCCAGACTTAAATTAGCGCCTTTCAGGTACAGCTTCATGGGATTCTCCGCATTGCCCACTATCGCAGGCCAGTGACTGACCACTTCTTTCACCTCATCGGGAATGGCCTTGGGCAGCTGAGGTCTGGGCTTGGGTGCTGCAGTGGGCGATACGCCCGCAGTATCCTGGGACGGGACATACCCGGCAGGCATCACCGCCACCCCTTTTTCCACCTTGTCCTCCACGTCCCGGATTCGCTCCAGCAATGCTTCCTGGGATGTCTCCATGCTGGGTTTGCACAGCTTAATCAGGGCGATCTCCACCAGTATCCTCTTCTGGCTGGTATAGCGGATCTGCCCCGAAAGTTCTGAAAAAATACGGATGTAGCGGATGATACTGCTCATATCCACCATGCCCGCTTCTTCTTTCAAACGTGCCAGGTTGTCCGAGGACATATCAATCACATCCTCCAGGTTATCAGAGGACTGCACCAGCATCAGATTGCGGAGATACCAGGTAAAGTCCGTCACAAACTGGGTCAGCTCCCTGCCCTGCATGACAATCTCCTCCAGCAGCTGCACACAGCCCAGCACGTCCCGTTCCAGCACATACCGGAGCAGACGGCTGAACACCTCCGTATCCACCGCCCCCAGCACATCCAGCACCTTGTCATAGGTCAGCTCATTGCCCAGATGAAAGGCAATACATTGATCCAGCAGGCTCAGTGCGTCCCGCATGGAGCCGTCCGCCACCTTGGCGATATAGCGCAGCGCTTTCTCCTCTACCCGTACCTGCTCTGTTTCTGTCAGCTGCTGCATCCGGGCGGTAATGGTATCTATGGAGATTCGCTTGAAATCATACCGCTGGCACCGGGACAGTATGGTGATGGGCAGCTTGTGTACCTCCGTGGTTGCCAGAATGAAAATCACATAGGAAGGCGGCTCCTCCAGCGTCTTCAGCAGGGCATTAAAGGCGCCTATGGACAGCATATGCACCTCATCAATGATATAGACTTTGTACTTGCCCTCAGCCGGAGAGTAGGATACCTCTTCCACAATCTCCCGGATATTGTCCACACCGTTATTGGACGCCGCATCAATCTCGATCACATTCATGCTGGCTCCGGCCGCAATGGCACGGCAGATCGCACATTCGCCGCAGGGGCCGTCCTCGGTGGGATGTTCACAGTTCACCGTCCGGGCAAAAATTTTTGCCACCGTGGTTTTACCCGTTCCCCGGGTACCGGTGAACAGATAGGCATGGCCGATCCGGTTGGCCCGGATCTGGTTTTTTAATGTCGTAACAATATGATCCTGCCCTTTCACATCCGCAAAGGTGTCGGGGCGAAATTTCCGATATAAAGCCGTATATGACATCTGACTAATCTCCAAAGCTGATGCCCAGCAGCTTAGCCTCCTGTACAATCGCAGCATCCGGGGAAACCATCTTCAGCTTTCCTGCCACTTCCTCCAGGGGTACCCGCACGATCTCCCGGTTCTTATAGCCCACCATGAAGCCATACTGTCCGTCCAGAATCAGCTTACCTGCCTCTGCTCCCAGGCGGCTGGCAAATACTCTGTCATAGGGGCAGGGGCTTCCGCCTCTCTGCATATGTCCGGGCACCGTCACCCGCACTTCCCGGCCAGTCTTCTCCTGAATCTTGGCTGCCACCTCATAGGAAACGGAAGGGTAGGAATAGTTTTCCAGCTTTTTCTTATAATCTTTCTTGGAAAGCTTTGCATCCTCCTTGGAGATAGCGCCCTCTGCCACCGCAATGATGGTAAAGCGGCTGCCGTTTCTGTCTCTCTCTTCGATCTTCTCAATCACTTTGTTGATATCATAGGGGATCTCGGGCAGCAGAATGATATCTGCGCCGCCGGCCATACCGGCATTCAGCGTCAGCCAGCCCACCTTATGTCCCATGACTTCCACAATGAATACACGGCCGTGAGAAGCTGCCGTGGTATGAATGCAGTCAATGGCATCCGTGGCTATATTCACGGCGCTCTGGAACCCAAAGGTCATATCGGTGCCCCACAGGTCATTGTCGATGGTCTTAGGCAGAGTCACCACATTCAGTCCCTCTTCTCTCAGCAGATTGGCCGTCTTATGCGTGCCGTTGCCGCCTAAAATCACCAGACAGTCCAGCTGCAGCTTGTGATAGGTCTGCTTCATGGCCTCCACCTTGTCCACGCCGTTTTCATCCGGCTCATGGATCAGCTTAAAAGGAGTACGGGATGTGCCCAGAATCGTTCCGCCCTTTGTCAGGATACCTGAAAAATCCTTGCCGGTCAGCATCTGAAACCGGCTGTAGATCAGTCCCTTGTAGCCGTCCAGGAATCCATAGATCTCTATCTTCTCTTCCGCATTTACCAGCGTCTTTACCACACCCCTCATGGCAGCGTTCAGCGCCTGGCAGTCACCGCCGCTTGTCAACATCCCGATTCTCTTCATGTCCTGTCCCTCCTGTTTTCAGTTCTGCAGAAAATCCGCCTGTACGCCGGCCGGGTATCTGCTATTCACGATTCAAACAAAATAATTATACCCCAAATCTTCCCTGCGGACAACCCTTTCCGAAAAAATATCACTTGCCAAACTGCCATATATACGCTAAAATATACAGGTACCTTTCAGGAGCCGTATCGAAGCGGTCATAACGGGGCGCACTCGAAATGCGTTAGCCCTTACGGGCACGAGGGTTCGAATCCCTCCGGCTCCGCTTCAAGCCAGCAGTGATCAACCACTGCTGGTTTTTTTGTAACAGTTCGGCTCTTCGCAAACATAAAGACGGCCAAATTGTTTTCTCATATACAGGCACTCTGCTCATGAGAATAGAATCTGGGCATGGGACTTTAATATATAGGTCCACTTTACCTGTTATAGGAGCTAAAATTCATGATATAAAAGGGAAAATGAGACTTAACGAAAGAATTTTCTTATATCAGTCCACATCCTATAAATCCCTATCAGCGCAGTGACGCAGATAAAGCCTATATTTATTAGCAAAGAGGTTGAGCTGAACTTTTTATAACAGACCCAAGGTCAGCTTATCCGCTTTTTTAGTAGCAGATAGTACGAAAAATGTGATTTATTACGTATATTTTTCAAGAAAAATGTGTGAAATTTTTGTTTTATATTTCAAAAAAATGTGTTAAACTATAACTGGCCACATAGAAAGGATGATGATTTTCATGAAACGCAATGCCATTCAAAACCTGATAAACTGGAAGTCCAACGAGGAACGAAAACCCATGGTCTTGCGTGGTGCGAGGCAAGTCGGGAAGACCTGGCTCATGAAAGAATTTGGACAGAACTATTATGAGAGCT
>JAGANP010000074.1 GCA_017624175.1 Lachnospiraceae bacterium
ATGTAAGCGCTTACATTATAAAAACAGAGACAAGTAAGCCATTTTCACCAGCATTTTCAACAAAAGGAAGGTACTGAATATGAGCCGATTGAAGATCGCAACCCCTAACCGGGCCCAGCTGACCGTAGAACAGCTGTATAAGGATCTGGAGCGCCGGATTATCGCCAGCCCGCCGGGACTGTGCCCCGTGGATCTGCAGCTGTCCTTTCTCAGGATGTGCCACGCCCAGACCTGTGGGAAATGTACGCCCTGTCGTGTGGGACTGGGGCAGCTGGCCCGTCTGATGGAGGATGTGCTGGAGGGCCGTGCCGGTTTAAAGACGCTGGATCTGATCCGGGAGACAGCCCGGGATATCATGGACAGTGCAGACTGTGCCCTGGGCTACGAGGCGGCCCGCATGGTGCTCTCCGGTCTGGAGGGCTGTCTGGAGGACTATAAATACCATATTGAGCACGGCAAGTGTTCCTATCATATTACCCAGCCCGTGCCCTGCGTGGCGCTGTGCCCGGCGGGGGTGGATATTCCCGGCTATGTGGCACTGGTGGGAGAAAAGCGTTATGCGGATGCGGTGAAGCTGATCCGCAAGGACAACCCCTTTCCCACGGCCTGTGCCCTGATCTGTGAACATCCCTGTGAGGCCCGGTGCCGCCGGAATATGATCGACAGCTCCATCAATATCCGGGGGCTGAAGCGTATGGCGGTGGATCATGCAAGAGCCAACACCGTGCCCACGCCGGAGAAAGCGGAGAGCACCGGCAGGCGGGTGGCAGTTATCGGCGGCGGCCCGGGCGGCCTGTCGGCGGCCTATTATCTGGAGCTCATGGGGCATCATTGTGTGGTCTACGAGGAAAAAAGCAAGCTGGGCGGCATGCTGCGCTACGGCATCCCCAACTATCGTTTTCCCCGGGAGCGCCTGGAGGAGGATATTGAAGTCATCCTGTCCACCGGCGTGGAGGTGCGGCTGAATACCCGGATCGGCAACGGAGAGGGGGAGATCCCCTTTGAGCAGCTCCACCGGGAATATGATGCGGTGTATGTGGCCATCGGCGCTCATACGGATAAAAAGATCGGCATAGAGGGTGAGGACTCCCGGGGCGTGATCTCTGCGGTGGAGATGCTGCGCCGGATCGGTGACGAGGATATGCCGGATTTTTGTGGGAAGAATGTGGTGGTGGTAGGCGGCGGCAACGTGGCCATGGACTGTACCCGTTCTGCCATTCGCTTAGGGGCGAAAAAGGTGGGCATCGCCTACCGGCGCCGCCAGTCGGATATGACGGCCCTGCCGGAGGAGGTGGAGGGCGCCATTGCCGAGGGAGCGGAGCTATATGCCCTGAAAGCCCCCCATCACATCGAGGCGGATGCGGAGGGCAAGGTGGCCGCTCTGTGGGTGGAGCCCCAGATCATCGGGAAGATCGACGCCTGGGGCAGGGCCCGCCCCCAGCAGGCGGATGTCCCTCTGCTGCGGATTCCCTGCGACATTGTGGTGGTGGCCATCGGTCAGGGGATTGAGACCCGGCATTTTGAGGAGGCAGGTATCGCTGTAAAACGGGGCACTTTGTCTGCCATGAGCGACAGTGAGGTCAAGGATCTGCCCGGTGTATTTGCCGGCGGTGACTGCGTGACCGGTCCGGCCACGGTGATCCGTGCCATAGCGGCGGGGAAGGTGGCGGCAGCCAATATTGACGAATATCTGGGCTTCCACCATGTGATTCCCTGCGATGTGGAGATCCCGGCAGTACGCTATGAGGATAAGGAGCCCTGCGGACGGATACAGCTCAGTGAAAAGGAAGCAGGAGAGAGAAAACGGAATTTTGATGCTTTTGAATGCGGCATGACGGAGCAGGAGGCCTGCCAGGAGGCGGGCAGATGCCTGCGCTGCGATAAATACGGTTACGGAAGCTTTAAGGGAGGACGGGCAGCGATATGGTAAGAGTAACGATTGATGGGATAGCGATAGAGGCGGCGGAGGGCACGACTATTATGAAGGCGGCCCGGAGCGCAGGGATTGAGATTCCCCATCTGTGTTATTTAGAGGGTATCAATGAGATCAGCGCCTGTAAAGTCTGCGTGGTGGAGCTGCAGGGCAGGCAGAAGCTGGTCACCGCCTGCAACAGCCCGGTGGAGGAGGGCTTGGTGGTATATACCAATTCTCCCCGGGTCAGAAGAGTGCGCCGCACCAATGTGGAACTGATTCTTTCCCAGCATGACTGCCACTGCGCTACCTGTGTCAGAAGCGGCAGCTGCAATCTGCAGAAGCTCTCCAATGATCTGGGGATATTGGAGCTCCCCTATGCGGAGGAGGTGCCGATGGTTCCCTGGGATCCTGATTTTCCGCTGATCCGGGACAGCCGCAAATGCATCAAATGTATGCGCTGCGTGCAGATCTGCGACAAGGTGCAGGGGTTACATATCTGGGATGTGCAGAATACCGGTTCCCGTACCACGGTGGATGTGGCGGGAGACCGGACCATAGACTGTTCGGATTGTACGCTCTGCGGCCAGTGTATTACCCATTGCCCCACCGGGGCTCTCAGGGAGCGCAACGATGTGCCCAAAGTATATGAGGCGCTGGCGGACCCGGAGACCATTACCGTGGTGCAGGTGGCTCCCGCCGTGCGGACCGCTTGGGGCGAGACGCTGGGTCTGACTAAGGGAGAGGCCACGGAGGGGCTGATGGTGGCGGCTTTAAAGCGCATTGGCTTTGACTATGTGTTTGACACCAACTTTTCAGCGGATCTGACGATCATGGAGGAGGGCAGCGAGCTGCTGGAGCGGCTGCAGAAGCCGGGAAAATATGCCTGGCCCATGTTCACCTCCTGCTGTCCGGGCTGGGTGAATTTCGTCAGCAAAAGGTATCCTCAGTATCTGCGGAACCTGTCCACGGCCAAGTCCCCCCAGCAGATGTTCGGCGCAGTGGCCAAGACTTATTTTGCGGAGAAAAAGGGCATTGATCCCCGGAATATCTGCTGTATCTCCATCATGCCCTGTGTCTCCAAGAAGCGGGAGGCGGCGCTGTCCTATATGCGCAGTGCGGGCGCCGGGCAGGATGTGGATATCGTGCTGACCACCCGGGAGCTGGTGCGGCTGATCCGGGCGGAGCATATTGATCCGAAGAGTCTGAAAGAGGAAGCCTGGGATTCGCCTCTGGGAGAGAGCACCGGTGCGGGAGTGATCTTCGGCGTCACCGGCGGCGTGATGGAGGCAGCTCTGCGCACTGCCTATGCGGTGGTGGAGGGACAGAACCCGCCTGCGGATGCGTTCAGCGCCGTGCGGGGCAGCGAGGGAAGAAGAGAGCGAGAGTTCAAGCTGGGGGATAAGCTGCTGCGTACCTGTACGGTCAGCGGCCTGGGCAATGCGAGCCGGTTGATGGAGGATATTGCCGCAGGCAGGGTAAGCTATGATTTTGTAGAGGTCATGGCCTGTCCCGGCGGCTGTGTGGGCGGCGGCGGTCAGCCCATACACGACGGCTGTGAACTGGCCGGGCAGAGAGGAGAGCAGCTTTATACACTGGATGCATCCCGTCCATTACGTTTTTCCCATGAGAATCCCCAGGTGCAGATCTTATATAAAGAATATATGGGAGAGCCGCTGAGCCATAGAGCCCATGAACTTCTGCATTCTGAGCATGTGAATGAGCTGTATTTTGAGACTCATAATTATCTGTAGGACAAAAAAGCGATAAGCGAATAAGCACTGAGCATGGGACTGTGCAAGAAGCAAAAGCACCTGAGGGGCGGCTTTGCGGCTGGTGCAGGCTGAACGGTTACAAAAAAGGTCGGTTCCGATAAGGAACTGACCTTTTTATATACTTGAAATTATTTCTTAAATCCTGCTCTCTTTCTCAGGGTAGGATCCAATATTTTCTTGCGGATCCGCAGAGTGGTGGGAGTGATCTCCAGCAGCTCGTCGGTATCAATGAAGTCCAGGGCCTGCTCCAGGCTCATCACCTTGGGCGGCGTCAGACGCAGGGCCTCGTCTGCACTGGAGGAACGGGTATTGGTCAGCTGCTTCTTCTTGCAGACGTTGATCTCAATATCCTCGCTCTTGCCGGTCTGGCCCACCACCATGCCGCTGTAGACCTTTTCTCCGGGCCCGATGAACAGGATGCCCCGCTCCTGGGCGTTGTACAGGCCGTAGGTAATGGATTCCCGGCTTCAAAAGCGATCAGAGAGCCCTGCTTGCGGTAGGCGATATCCCCCTTATAAGGACCGTAGCCATCAAATACGGTGTTCAGGATGCCGTTTCCCTTGGTATCGGTCATGAACTCTCCCCGGTAGCCGATCAGTCCCCGGGAGAGGATGGAAAACTCCAGGCGGGTGTAGGTGCCCCCGGTGATGGAGCCCATATTCCGCAGCTCGCCCTTTCTCTGGCCCAGCTTTTCAATGACTGCACCGGCGTACTCGTTGGGCACGTCGATATAAGCCAGCTCCATGGGCTCCAATTTGTGCCCGGCCTCATCGGTCTTATACAGTACCTCTGCCTTGCTGACAGCAAACTCAAAGCCCTCCCGGCGCATATTTTCAATCAGACCGGACAGATGCAGCTCGCCCCGGCCCGACACCTTAAAGGCGTCGGTGGAGTCGGTTTCCTCCACCCGCAGGGAGACATCGGTGTTCAGCTCCCGGAACAGCCTGTCCCGGAGATGGCGGCTGGTTACAAATTTGCCCTCTAAGCCTGCCAGCGGGGAGTCGTTGACCATGAAATGCATGGCGATGGTGGGCTCGCTGATCTTCTGGAAGGGGATCGGGGCGATCTGGTCGGGAGAGCACAGGGTATCGCCGATATGGATATCGGCAATGCCGGAGATGGCCACAATGGAACCGATGCCCGCTTCCTTAACCTCCACTTTATTCAGACCGTCAAACTCATAGAGCTTGCTGACCTTCACCTTGGTCTGCTTGTCCGGCTCGTGGTGGTTGACGATCACCACCTCCTGATTCACGCTGATGGTGCCGTTGTCCACTTTGCCCACACCGATGCGGCCCACATATTCGTTATAGTCGATGGTGCTGATCAGCACCTGGGTACCGGCATCAGGGTCCCCCTCGGGGGCAGGGATGTAGTCCAGAATCGTTTCAAACAAAGGCACCATATCCGTGCCGGGCTGATCCACATCCAGGGAAGCAATCCCGGCCTTGGCGGAGGCGAAGACAAAAGGGCAGTCCAGCTGGGCGTCGTCTGCGTCCAGCTCCAGGAACAGCTCCAGCACCTCGTCGATGACCTCGTTCGGACGGGCTTCCGG
>JAGANP010000075.1 GCA_017624175.1 Lachnospiraceae bacterium
ATTATATGCCGTATAGTATATTCAACACATATATTATACGGCATATAATATTATAGACATATATAAGCTGTCCTGCCGGGAAAGGCAGTATATGTGAGCAGAGCGGCAGATTTGCGGAAAGCACACGGATCCATGTATGTACACAATGCGGCCGATAGGAATCATGGGGATGGGTGCCGGTAGAAAATCTGCGGAGCGCAATACAGAAAGGATAGGATACGCATGAAGATCATTTTGGCGTCCGCTTCTCCCAGGCGGCGGGAGCTCCTGGCGGGGCTGGGACTGGACTATACGGTGCTGGCCAGCGGCGTGGAGGAACAGATCACGGAAAAGGAGCCCGCTAAAGTGGTGGAGGAGCTGTCCGCACAGAAGGCCGGTGATGTGCTGCAGAGGCTGTTGGCTCCGAACTTTCGGAAAGGGGATGATGAGGAGCTCCTGGTAATCGGTGCAGATACCATTGTGTCGATAGAGGGGCAGATTCTGGGAAAGCCTGCGGATGAGAGGGACGGAGCAGAGATGCTGAAGCGCCTGTCCGGCAGGCAGCATCAGGTATACACAGGTGTGACGCTGTATCACTGGCACAGGGGAGAGACTCGAAAGTGTACTTTCCATGAATGCACACAGGTATGGTTTTATCCCATGACCCAGGAGGAAATCAGCTGGTATATCTCTACTGGGGAACCGATGGATAAGGCGGGAGCCTATGGCATCCAGGGACTGGGAAACCGTTTTGTGAAAGCCATCGAGGGAGACTACAATAATGTGGTAGGGCTGCCCGTTGCCAGATTATATCAGGAATTAAAAGCACTGAAGCTTATGGAGAATATTTCTCGGTAGCTACTTGACGGTGGGTATTAAAGGAGATATGATAGGTGCGAGAAGCAAGCTTCTTAATACTCACGTTGACAGGTAGGAGGATTATTTTATGCATGAGTTCGATGATGCGGTATTACAGTGCTTCCTGGACAATCAGCTGCAGTTGTTTCCTGAGAAAGTAGTGGAGAGTCTGGAGGAAGCAGAGGACTTTCTGGAAGAGTGTATGGCTGTGGTAGTGAATAGCAGAAAAGAGGTATTGAGCTTCTTTGAAGAGGAGGGGCTGGATCTGGAGGGCGCTGATGAGGATGGGATTCTGGAGGCAGAGGAGGTCTTTGATATCGGCGACGGCAGATACCTGATTATAGAGGGCTAAGACAAAGCTGTCATCCGAACGGCGCTGCCAGGAAAGCACCGGAGAGATGGCGACGGAACTTAAAACAGCCGCAATCCGAACGGCGCTGCCAGGAAGGCACCGGAGAGATGGCGGCGGAACTTAAAATAAGGAGGAGAAGGTATGGATTTTTTAAACAAAGTGGGAAACACCATCAGCAGTAAGAGCAAGGACGTAACCAAGAAAGCAAAGGAGATCGCAGAGGTTTCCAAGATGAGCGGTCAGATTGCCATGAAAGAGGAGTCCATCAAGGGCACGTACATTGAACTGGGTAAGTATGTGTATGAAAACCAGAAAGATGATGCCCCGGAAGAGGTGGCAGAGAAATTTGCTGTGATTGATGCAGCGGTGGAAGAGATCGAGAAGCTGAAGAAAGAGATTCGCAAGATCAAAGGCATGCAGCAGTGTCCTGACTGCGGTAAGGAAGTCAGCTATTCTGCAGCATTCTGTTCCTATTGCGGCGCCAAGCTGCCTGAACCCGAGCCCGAGGAGGTAGTGGATGCAGGTGAAGTGACCGAGGTGACTCCGGAGCCCGCTGAGAAAGCGGCAGAAGCAGCTGAGGCGGAAGCACCTGCAGAGTCGGCAGAAGAGACAGTGAAGACAGAAGAGATCTAAGGTACAGCGGCAGTGGGTATTGTGTGCCCATTCCGATCAAGGGTATGCACCGGCCCGATCTCCGGTAAAACAGTACAGAAAAGGGACTCCCCGCAGAGAAAGCAGGGAAGTCCCTTTTTCGTCCTGTTGGTTTCCCGGCACAGAAACGGGAGCGGCATTATCGTATTTTCTGTTCAACCAGCTCTTCATGAGCCAGACGGAGCCGATCCAGCACCTCCTCCGGGATATAGAGCCTGCCGTAGCCCGTGCCCAGATCTAGGCCGGGCTTGTTGTCCCCGTGGAAGTCGGAGCCACCGCTGATCAGCAGATCATATTTTGCTGCAAGTCTGCGGATCTGGCGCTCGTCACAGGCGTGATAGGTGCTGTAGATGGCCTCAATTCCTATAAGCCCGGCCTCTTTCAGTTCCCCGGTCAGGGCGTCCAGTCTGGCGTCGCTCATATGGTAAAGGATGGGATGAGCCAGAACAGGGATACCGCCTGCCTCCCGAATCAGGGATACGGCCTGGGCGGGTGTGACCTTTTCCCGGGGAACAAAATAGGGGCAATGATCTCCCACATAGCGGTCAAAGGCTTCCGCAATACTTTTTACATAGCCCTGCATCAGCATATATTTGGCATAGTGAGCCCGGGTAATCACCGAATCAGGAAAGGTACTCTGCAATGCTTCATAGGAGATTTCCATTCCCGCCTCCTGCAGCAGCGCACACATTTTGTGATTCCGTTCCTCCCGGGAGGCCACAAAGTGCCGCAGATATTCCTGAAAACGGGCATCATGGTAATCAATATATAATCCTACAATATGCACATCCTTGCCCTGATACTCGGTGGAAAGTTCAATGCCGGGAATCACCTCCGGGATGAGAGCAGGCTGAGAAATGCGTTTCCCGGCCTGCTGACGCAGCAGCGCCGCATAGGAAATGGCTTCCTCCAGCCCGTCCACGGTATCATGATCTGTCAGGGCAAAAGCAGACAGGCTTTTTTCAATCGCATAGTCCACCAGCTGGGTGGGAGTATAGGTCCCGTCGGAACGGGTGGAATGAACATGTAAGTCAACCATGGGAATGCTCCTGATATTGTGATTAAGCCTCATCATCCTCACGGTTAGCTGTGAAGACAGTACGCTTTCTGGCCATTTCGTCGCTGGCCAGGTATTCGTCGTAGGAGGTGATCTTGTCGATCAGCTGACCGCCGGGCAGGATCTCCATGATCCGGTTGGCCGTGGTCTGCACAAACTGATGGTCATGACAGGAGAACAGCACCACGCCGGGGAACTTGATTACTCCGTTGTTCAGGGCGGTAATGGATTCCATGTCCAGGTGGTTGGTGGGCTCGTCAAAGATCAGGCAGTTGGCGCCGCTGATCATCATCTTGGAGAGCTGGCAGCGGACCTTCTCACCGCCGGAGAGGATATTGACATGCTTGACGCCGTCCTCACCGGCAAAGAGCATACGCCCCAGGAAACCGCGGACATAGGTGACGTCCTTGATCGGAGAGAAGCCGGTCAGCCACTCGGTAATGGTCAGGTTGGAATCAAACTCCTTTGTGTTATCCTTGCAGAAATATGCCTGGCTGGTGGTGATGCCCCATTTGTAGGTCCCTTCATCGGGCTCCATGTTGCCCATAAGGATCTCAAACAGAGTGGTCTTGGCGAGCTCCTGGCTGCCGACAAAGGCGATCTTGTCGTCGTGTCCCATGACAAAGGAGACATTATCGAGGACTTTTACGCCGTTGATGGTCTTGGAGATACCGCTGACAGTGAGGACCTCGTTGCCGATCTCGCGGTCGGGACGGAAATCGATATAAGGATATTTTCTGCTGGAGGGCTTGATCTCCTCGAGCTGGATCTTCTCCAGAGCTCTCTTACGGCTGGTTGCCTGCTTGGACTTGGAAGCGTTTGCAGAGAAGCGGGAGATGAATTCCTTGAGCTCCTTGATCTTTTCCTCTTTTTTCTTGTTCGCTTCCTTCATCTGACGGATCAGGAGGCGGGAGGATTCATACCAGAAATCGTAG
>JAGANP010000076.1 GCA_017624175.1 Lachnospiraceae bacterium
AACACAGGCTTGTTGCTGTGCTGTATCTATGGCATGACTCACAATGCATGATCCAATACCTTTTCCTGCCGCACTTGGTCGAACCATTAACAAATGAATAACCATCACTTTCTCGTTCGGGGCGTTACTGGGCCACTCTATTTTTTGGTATTCCTCTGGCTGTTGTTTATCTAAAATAACACTGCCTAATACATCGCCATTTTCTTCATAAACATACAAAGCACTGTTCTGTAAAGCTGTCTCTGCAACTTTTCTTGTAGGATAAATCCCTTCTTGAAAAACGGTGTAAGCACCGTATTTTTTCTCATGTGCAAAATGTTCTAGATACCCTTCTTCTATACCATCTAAATCCCCAACAATAGCCTGTCTAAAACCCATTTTCTCACCTCTTCAAATTCCGATTTATCGGAGGTAGTTTCCCTATGTAAAGCGCCGCAAGTATGGCCGCTGTGCGGCGCTTGCATGATTCGCTGTCTCCATCAAGAAATTTCTTCCCTGCTTACCATCATACTTCAGTATCTTTCTCGTCATTATTGTTAATGGCATCCACCACTTTACTTTCTTCCTGTTCTACCTCTTCAAGCTTTCTTGTACAGTGATTATACAGAGAGATTGCTCTCAAAATTGCATTCAGATCTTCAGGTGAGAACATTCCGGCGGCTCTTGAAATATCACCGAAATTCTTAATATTCACTTTCAGATGCCCTCCGCTCGGAAGGTTTACATTTAATACCTTTTTCGGATCACTCATATCTCCCAGGCAAATAGAATTGGTGTCAGGATCACACAGAAAAGTCACCCCGTTGTACTGGATCATCCTCTCTTTCGCCAGATATCCATATGGACACTTTATCTGTTTCTCTGAAAGAATCCGGGCAAAAGATGAACTTCCCGCATTTTCTCTCCTTGCTGTCTTTATCATTTCCACAGCGGACGGATTCATTACGCTATCTATTAACATGATTCTCCTTTCTGCAGCCGATCTGTCAGTCACGGCTGCACCGCTCCCCGGAAAGGTCCGAGCGGTAAAAAAATAAAAAGGCACTTATTTCCTATCATTCCATTGAAATAAAGTGCCATCCTTGCTATTCAGATATCGTCATTTGTACGCAAATTGTTTAGAGTCTTACGCTGATCAGTGGAATTTAATCTGCATATTTATTTTCCAGTTCTCTTAGGTAGTCATAACACAATCCGCCATCACAGCGGTAAAAGAAAGGATCGCACCGAATGGTATCGGCACTGTTTATAATAAAGCGATCCAGTACCTTTGCATTTTCGCCGTAAAAACTCATCCGGAAAGAATATCCGCTGTAATTTACGGAGATATTATCCCTTTCCATTTCAATACCCTGTATGTTTTCTACAATATATTGAATCTCTTCCGGGGCATCAATATGAAAACTTTTACCCGTGTTACCATCGAAAACAGATATGGATTTCACATCGCCCGCTTCAATACCGTCCAAAAAGGTCTTTGGGAAAAAATACCACACCGACAAAATCCCAATTACTATCACGACAGCAGCCAGAATCGAAATCAATGCTTTTTGCTTTCTTTTCCACATAAGGCACCTCCATAACCCCCGATTGGTTGGTGCTTTCATTATACCATTGACTCTTAAAGCTGTCCATGAAAATGGCACTGGTTCGGTCAATTAAACGTAACAGTTCAGTCGTGAGCTTTCTGTTTGAACTTATCACACCATAGTGCCGATAGGGATTTATCGGATGTGAACTTATATATAAAAATTCTTTCATTAAGTCCACTTTTTCCCGTTTATTCCATGAATTTGAGCCTTTGCAGCCGGTAAAGTGGACTCATATATTAAATTTGTTTTCCGAGGATCACTTTTTGAAGAAAAAAGTGGACTTCCTTGTGGATTATTTTCATATAGGTCCACTTCTGCCTTGCACACATATAAAAAAGGAACATTTAGTGGACCGGAGCAGGGCAAAAAAGGATAGTGGTCCATTTTCGGGAAGTGTCCCTTGCCCCTTCCTATGAGCAAAGGGCTGAACTGTTACAATTAAACGGGAAATTCTTATTTTGCCCTTATGAGGTTTTTCAGGCAAGATAATTTTCTTATATCGCCCCCATCAGCGCATAAATCACCGTCCCTACCACACCGCTGCCCAGAATGATGGTTATGGCATTCATCTTAAATTTTCTGAGTAAGAAAAGCGCCACAATAAAAATCCCCAATTCCACAAAACGAATATTTCCCAGTACAATTTCCTGCAATTCTGCCTGAAACAGGCCCAGCATCAGAATGGAGGCTCCTGCCGAGGCGATCAGGGCCACCACCGCAGGCCGCATGGCTCCCAGTACCACCTGTACGCCGCTTACGGAACGGTATTTATAATAAAAGTGCGCCAGCGTCAGGCAGATGCAGAAGGACGGGATAATGCAGCCGATGGTGCAGAGCAGCACCCCGGGAATCCCTGCGATCCTCATGCCCACAAAGGTGGCCGAGTTGATCGAAATGGGCCCCGGCGTCATCTCCGCCACCGTAATCAGATCCGAGAACTCTTCCAGGGTCATCAGTTCATGAATATTCACAATCTGCTCCTGAATCAGCGGAATCGCTGCATACCCTCCGCCCACACTGAACAGCCCCACCTGAATAAAGGAAAAAAACAGCTTCAGTAATAACATTTATGCCACCGTACCTTTCTTTTTGCTGAGCGTAACCGCCAGATCCAAGAGTCCTATTCCCAGACAGGTAAAGATCACCAGCATGGCGCTGACATCCAACAGATAGGTGGCAATGAAAGCAATGATCATCATGGCAATGTACAGAATCCGCCTGGTTTTTACCACATTGCCCGCCAGATTTATCACCACATCGAAAATCACTGCAGCCACCCCCGCCCGCATCACCTGTAATGCCGTAGCAATATACGGATTGGTACGAAACTGCTCGTAAAACAGGGAAATAATGGAGATAATCACCATGGGCGGAAGAATCGTACCCAGGATTGCCGTCAAAGAACCCACTACGCCGCAGATCCGGTATCCGATAATGACGGATGCATTGACCGGAAGCGGCCCGGGAGCCGACTGGGTAATGGCCGTTACATCCAGCATTTCCTCCTCCTCCAGCCACTTCAGTTCCTCCACATATTTCTTTTTCATCAGGGAAACAATGACAAATCCCCCGCCAAAGGTGCATGCGCTCAATATAAACATGGATTTAAACAGAATCCATAATTTACTGTAGTCCTTTTTCATCGCAGCCTCCATTCTTTTTATCACAGAATTTACATTAGAGTCATTATCTGTAAAATTTCTGTATTTTATTACACATCCTATGATTGCCGCAATAAGCAATCGTAAATATATATTTTATGAAAATTTTCCACAGAAAAAGCCAGAAATCATCTCCTGGCTTTCAAACTCTATCCGTCCTGCTCCTCCGGCAGCTGCATCTGCTTTAATTTTTCTTCCATAGCAAAATTCCGTCCCTCCGGCTGCCGGTCCTGCCACTCCTCCAGGTGCTGCCGGTTATGGCGCTCCACTTCCCGCCGCAGCTCCTGGGCGGACATGCGGGCGGCGCCCTGGCCCCAGATAATTACCTGCTCCAGCGCATCCGAGGTGGCCACCGTCACCTGATATTTTCTGCCGATCCGGTGTACGGTTTTCTCAATATATTGATCGGCGGTCTCCGCCTCCCGGGTGTAAACCACATGAATATTGTGGTATTTCTGCACCGTGCCGGGATTGCCCTTCACCTTGTAGGCGTCGTACACCAATATCAGCGTGTCCTGAATATAGCCCTGATAATTGCACAGGATGTCCATCAGCTTTGTCCGGGCGCCTTCCACATTGTCCCGGGCCATCTCCCGCAGATCCTCCCAGGCAAAAATAATATTGTACCCGTCCACCAGAAGATACCGCTCCTGCTGCCGGGGCGTTCCCCTGTAAACCGGCTCCCTGGCCGGGACAGCTGTTTTTTTCGGCGCTGCCGGACGGTTCCAGGGGTTTTTATCCAGCGCCCTGGTGCCGTAGGTGCGCAGATAGATCTCCTCAATCTCCTCCTGGCTGATAAACCGGTCATCCCAGGAACGGGATCCGGACGGCCTCATAACCTCCTCCGGCTCCTGCTGCCTCCCTGCGCTCTCCGGCAGAAGCTGCCGCAGCTTATCGCCGGTATCCACATGGGCATAATCGTCCACCTGATCCCAGGGAACCTGAAAGCCCGCCCCATGGGCGCAGAAGACGGAACCGGCAGGATTCTCCGTATCGTGCTCCGGGTCATAGCCGGAGGCCGCAATCACCTCTTCCGCATTATGACAGGGGGCATAGCCGTGAAATTGACAGGATAGACGCCCCCTGCCTCGGGTATAGGCATTTACTTCCATCTGGTAGCCGTTCAGGGTAGCCGCCGGTGCGGTTCCCCGGAGAATGCTGCGGTCCCCTGCAGTCTCCGGATCCTCAAAGCTGCCGCTCTTTTTCTGGATATCGCTCATGGCCCGGCCCAGATTCTCCGTGGGCAGCTCCAGCGTATAGGCATAGACCGGCTCTAACAGCTGGCAGCTGGCTTTCATCAGACCCTGACGCAGGGCCCGATAGGTGGCCTGCCGGAAATCGCCGCCCTCCGTATGCTTCAGATGGGCCCGTCCGGCGATCAATGTGATCTTCATATCGGTTATGACCGATCCGGTCAACACCCCCACATGCTGTTTTTCCTCCAGATGGGTCAGGATCAGCCGCTGCCAGTTCAGATCCAGCTCGTCCTCACTGCAGTCCGTCTGGAATACCAGGCCGCTGCCCGGCTCCCCCGGCTCCAGCAGCAGATGTACCTCCGCATAATGGCGCAGAGGTTCAAAATGACCCACTCCCTCAACCGGCTCCGTTATGGTCTCCTGGTAGACGATGCTCCCCTCTCCGAAGCTTACCCGCACGCCGAAGCGCTGGGCAATCAGCTCCTGCAGAATCTCGATCTGGATCTGCCCCATGACCTGGGCATGAATCTCCCCGGCGCCCTCCTGCCACAGGATATGCAGCTCCGGGATTTCCTCCTCCAGCTGGTACAGATTTCTCAGCATTTTATGGACGTCACAGCCCTCGGGCAGCTCCACCCGATAGCTGAGCACCGGCACCAGGCTGGGCTTCTCCCCATCCGCCTGAGCCCCCAGTCCCTGGCCGCTGTAGGTTCGTGACAGGCCGGTAACGGCACAGACCGTTCCCGCCGGGGCTTCCTCCGCCAGCTGATAGCCTGCGCCGGAATAAATACGGATCTGGTCAATCTTCTCTCCGTCCAATACCCCTTTGACTTTCAGGCTTCCCCCGGTCACCTTCAGATCCGTCAGACGGGTGCCGTTTCCGTCCCGCTCAATCTTATACACTCTGGCGGCCAGTTCCCCGCCATAGACCGGCTCGTAGGTGTACCGGGCGATCCCCTGCAGCAGTTCTTCCACCCCCTGCATTTTCAGGGCGGAACCGAAATAGCAGGGAAAGACCCGGCGGCTGCGGATGGCCTCACGGACCTGAGCCGCCGTCAGCCCGTCCTGCTCCAGATAGGCTTCCATCAGCTCCTCGCTGCAGAGGGACAGCCGCTCCAGCCATTGCTGCCGCTCCTCCTGCCCTGCCGTCGGCGACGTTTTCGATGACTGCGCTTCCGGCTCCTGCACTCCCAGATATCTGTCTGCGCCGCCAAAATCCACACAATTTTCGTCCAGCTGCTCCTGCAGCTGTTTTAATAACATCTGTGACTGCGTTCCGGGCTGATCCATCTTGTTGATAAACAGAAATGTGGGAATCTCATAGCGCTTCAGCAGCTTCCACAGCGTCTCCACATGTCCCTGTACCCCATCCGCACCGCTGATGACCAGCACGGCCGCATCCAGTACCTGCAGAGTACGCTCTGTCTCTGCCGAAAAATCCACATGTCCCGGTGTATCCAGCAATGTGATTTCCCTCTTTTGACCATCATAGTCAACAGAGATCTGTGCCTGCTTGGAAAAAATTGTAATCCCTCTGGCTTTCTCCAGGGCATGGGTATCCAGAAAGGCATCCCCGTGATCCACTCTGCCCGGCCTGCGAATCCCGCCGGTCAGATACAGGATGCTCTCCGCCAACGTGGTCTTGCCCGCATCCACATGGGCCAGAATCCCCACCACTAATTTTGTATGTTCACGATCGCTCATCTTACTGCACCTTCAATTCCATATAATCCGGCCGCTTCTGCTTTCCTGCCGCCCTGACTTTTATTCTACAGGAAAAAGGCATTTCTGTACAGTAAAAAAAGAGAAGGCTGCCACCGGCAATACCTTCTCCTGAAATATCCGCTGCTGTTAAAAGCCCAGATCCTCTCCCACCAGAATCACCTGAATCCGTCCTTTATGCCGGGAAAATCTGGTGGTCAGGAACTGACAGCAGATCGTATCCGGGGACTTGCAGTCCGCACAGGCCCCCGTCACCTTACAGGGCGTCTTAATGGGAAAGCGCTGGGTATTGCAGGTAGCTGCAATATTCCTGGCACGGTACACTGCGGCGTCCGTGTCCTTACAGATCTTATTCATGCCCACAATCATCAGCACATGCTTCGGGCCATAGGCAATCGCAGATACCCGGTTGGAATTGCCGTCGATATTCACCAGAATCCCATCCTCCGTCACCGCATTGCTGCTGGTCAGAAAATAATCCGCATCGTAGGCCGCCAGCTCCATTTTCCGCTTTTCCTCCGCTGTGGCAGCCGCATCCCGATTGTAGACCCGGTAATTCCCTTCAATCACTGCCTGATTTAAGCCGATCTCCTGTACGCTCAGGGAGCCGCCCCAGCTGATGCTGCTGCCCTCGGGGATCAGCTCCAGGGCTTTCTGCAGCGCCTCCTCCTTAGTGGCGGCATAATAGCCCTCCATATTCCGGCTCTCCAGCCCTTTGATTACGGTGGCCGCCAGCAGCTCATTTCTCTTCACTCTGTTTGCATCCATTGCCTTTCCTTCCTTTCCGCCCGGTTTCTTCCTGCAAATACCTGTCAGTTTACGAGGGACCACCTCCAATCCCTTGATTTTCCGGCATTTTTACCTGTCAACTCCTCTGTCAGATTTTCTGTTTTTTTCCCTGTCATATCCACTTTCTGACATGAGTGTCTTCAATGCTTTCTGTCTTTCTACGGATTCTCCCCGCCATCGGCGGCTTCCTCCGTCTGCTCCAGAATCTCTGCTATCTTCTGAATCAGCTCCTCTTCTTTCAGCCGGAACTTGATCTCCACACGCCGGGAAGCGTCCATATCAATCTCATTCGTTCCCGCCTTATAGATGGGACTGCTGTAGGATCTGCCGTTGATGGTCAGCATGGATTGGAGCTGTTCGATCTTGGCTTCGCTGAGACCGTTGTCGGGATCTAAGATATACCGGGCCACGGCGCTGGCACGCTCAGAGGATAGTTCCATATTATGCTGATAGCTGCCGTCCGTATCCGTATGCCCCTCGATAATGATCTCTGCAATATAGTCCCGGTACTGATCCTGCAGCAGCACATCCAGGTACATGGGGATGATTTCCGACAGCGTAGCCTTGCTGGCATTGGTCAGGTTCGCACTGCCGTACTGGAACAGCACATCCGAGGAAAAGGTGATAGAACCGTTCTGTGCATCCACTTTCATGCTGGAATTATTGAATTTGGTCTGCAGTTCCCCGATAATATCCGTCCTGACCCCTACGATATCCTGCAGCTGGCTTCTGGTGGATTCCAATTCCCCTCTGGCCTCATCTATTTCCAGATAGGCAGCCGCCAGCTCCTCCTGGGTCAGAGCCGCCGCATCATAGGCCTCCTGCAGTCTCAGCAGGGAATCCTCCAGATCCCTTTTGGAGGCGTCAATCTCCTCCCGGTAATCCTCCAGGTCTGCCCGGGCCAGCTCCAGCTCCTCCGATGCAATATCCAGCTTCTGTCTGGCCGCATTCAGCTCAATCTGGGTCTGCTCCAGATCCGTGGTTTTCTGTTTATAGATTGCCAGGGTAATGGCAATGATCAGAATAAAGATCAGCAGAAGCGCTGCCATCATGTCCGAATAAGACTGCCAGTAGCTGGGTTCTGCAAATGCCTCTCTTTTCCGTTGTTTCCGCATTTTTCTCCTTTCCTGCATGTCCGCTTTCATGCCTATCTGAAGCCCGTCTTTCAGGCTTTGTCTGCATTTAACCGATTGGCATTGCCCTACGCTTACATTCCATGTGTCTCCGCATAGGTATACAGCTGGTTGCTGATCTCTTCGTTGATGGTGTCGCAGGTAGCGTCAATCCGCTCCCCCTGTTCCCTGAGCTCTTTTGCCGGCGCCTCCTGTCTGCCCATGGTCTCCTCCAGCGTCTTCTGCAGGGAAAGATTGGCCTGCAGCAGCGCCTGGGTGGTCTCCGCCATGCTGCGGTAATTGTCCGCATAGACCTCCTGAGCGCTGCAGGCTTTCTGCAGGGAAGCCCCCAGACGGTCGAAATCCGCTCCCAGGCTGCGCTCCATCCGGGTGACAAACTGCTGGGCCATCTTATCCAGGCTCTCCGCCTGCTCCCTGGCCTCGCCCCTCAGCAGCTCCGTCATCTGCTTCATGGAGTTGGCCATATTGGCCTGGTAAACCAGCATGGCTTTGGTATTTTCATCGTTACTGCTGACTACGGGTTCTACGCACTCCCGGAAAGCCCCCAGAAACTCCTGCAGCTTGGCATAGGCATCCGCCATAACGCTGCGGTAGGCAAACTGGAACACCAGAGAGAACAGAATACCGTACACGGAGGTATGAAAGGCCACCTTCATGCCGCTGAGCAAAGGGCCCACATTGTCTGAAATCGTGTAAATATCGTTGCCGTTAAAGGATCCCAGGCCGATGGACAGGCCGATAAAGGTGCCCAGGATACCCAGACCGGTCATGGTACCGGAAATGGCCGAATTGTAATAACTCATACCCGCCTGGTTCAGCAGATCCTCGTGGATATAGTCCTCGATATCACAGCTTCCCATCAGGCCGTGTCTGGTCTGAAAGCTGCTCATCTTTTTCTGATAGCGGTAAAAGGCCTCATCCAGTATATCATCGCCGAATACCTTGCTCTTGGTGCGGTAGGTCTCCCACAGCTTGTGATCGCCGCCGTCATAGGCCTTATAGATCTGATCCGCCACCTCCAGCAGCTTGTCCGTCATGCGGTTGAGTCTGGCAAAGCTGGAAAAGGATACCAGGAACAGAATACCGATCAGCAGCAGGAAAAGCAGGTTAATCACCAGATTGCTGACGGAGGATATCTCCCCGGTAAACACACCGTTTACCGCCAGCACAAAAACCACCACAAAAATATATACCGGAAACAGGATATAATACATTCTATTTTTCATTCTTTTCCTCCTTATTTGCGTTCCGCTGTCTCGCCCCATAAATATGCAAAATCACGGGCAGAGTTGCAAAAAACCTATGGTTTTCTGCCCTTTGCACATATTTTATCATATTCTAATTTTCCTCACAAGTTATAAGCGGAAATCTTAAGGAAAATTCAGAAATTGTTCAGACATTTTGCAGCAAAAAAAATCCATATGCAACATTTCTGTCACATATGGATGCTATTTCACGTCTGCTTATGCTTTCGTCCCGGACTCCCCGGCAGCTATACCGCCAGATCCACATGATTCCCCGTAAACGCCTCCGCCTGCAGGGACTTGGCATTCCGCTCATAGGGACTGTCTTCATTATATTGAATCTTCGTTGCTGTAGTGCCGCCTGCCACATAGCTGCGCCCGCATTCCGGGCACACGCCCATATGCAGCTGTACGCTGGCCTGCAGTACCTTGCCGCCCTCAAGCGCCGCCTTTTTATAGGCATTGGCCACATGCTCCTGCTCATGGGCCATCACTGCCGATCCCGCCGATTCCGGTGAAATATGGGCAGCCGCCTTAAAGCTCACCATCTCATCGGAGCCGTCCTGGTACTTTCGCTCCTTACAGGTCTGGCACTCCGCCCGGCCCGCCCTCTTGGCCGCCCGGCTGTCCTCGACACCCTCCGCATTCCCCACAGCTCCGGCAGGGGACGTCCCTCTGGCTGCATTCACATTCTCAGCGCTGCCTGCCGCACCGCTGACGATACCGCTTGTCTGAAAACCCATACTGTATGGCATAGCGCCAATATCCATAATCCTGATGCCCACCGGATCTCACTTCCTCTCTGTATTGCTCTTTAACGGTTTTTCTAATTCCATAGTAACCATTAATTTCCGGAAAGTCAAGGGGTATTCCCTATTTTCGTATACCGCTCAGCACCTCTGAAGGGATCTCGAATTCCACCGTCCCCATATACATGGGCGCCACTTCTCCCTCGTCAAAACCAATCACGATATTGCCCGCTTCGTTCAGGTAAAAAGAAGTATCCTCGGTAATCGAATCAAAATTCCACTCTCCAATCTCATCATGCAGCCAGTAATATACCTGTTCATCCGCCTGCATCTGCTCTTCCATCTGACTCTTGATATTTTCACTGATGGGCGTAATATAGTCTGCGCCCTCGACAAAAAGATCTTTCAGTTTTAAGCGTTCCCCCGTATGCAGATCAATGGTATAATAATAATTCCACTGGTAGCCGCTCCCGGCTCCCTGGTAACAGTTCAGCTTCAAAACATAATAGTCCTGCGTTGACGCCAGCACCTCGCTGTCCACCACAATATCCTGATACCCCATATCCTCCTGCAGATTTTTCTCAAATTCCCGAATCAGGCCGTCCGTGATCTCCTGAATCTCCGCATTGATATCCTCTGCGGTATCTTCCAGCTTCTCCTGCAGGCCATTGTCCTGCGGGGTGCTCTGGGCTAACTGAGACACTTTGATCACAGGGGCCTTGATGTTCGCCATATTCCGGTCTGATTCATAGGTATAATCCCGAAAGGTCACCACCTCCACCATGCGCCCCAAAAGCGGAATCTGTTCCATAGCATAGGCTACCGATGCGGACGTATTTGGCAGAATCATGAAAACCCCTGCCATCACCGCCGCTGCCGCTATGATCCCGGTCATTCGTCTCCGTCCCCGTTCCCGCCGGTTCATCCGCTGGGCAGATTTCATCTTTTTTTGAAGCTGCGCCAGCTGTTCATCGGACATATGCTTATGCAGATATTCCTCTTTCAGTTCTCTGAGACCCTTTTCCAAACGGCTATTGTCTTCTTTTCTTTCAGAAAAATTATAGATCATATATACCTCCCTTATCTGCCTTTTTCACATAGACGGTTCGCATCTTCCCTCGTCCCGTCGGAAAGGATGCTGCGGAGCTTTCTGATGCTTCGGTAAAGCCTGCTTTTCACGGTGTTGACGTTTTCTTCCAAAATATCCGCTATCTCTTCCAGTTTTTTATCTTCAAAATATTTCAGAATAACCACCAGCTTATCCCGCTCGGGAAGGGCATCCAGCGCTCTCTGCAGATCAATGTCCGCATAAAGATCCTCTTCGCCTCCGGCTTCCTTACCGCTCTCCTCCTGCATCTCTTCAAAAGAAAGGAAACGGGGATGTTTTAAGGCCTGAAAACATTCATTCAGCATGATCCGATATACCCAGGTTGCCGCAAATTCCGGCTTCTGCAGGGTGTGAGCGTTCCTCAGCGCTTTATAAGCGCCGTTCTGTACGATATCCGCTGCATCGGCTTCATTATGTACATAACTGTATGCCAAACGGTAATATTGATTATATTTCTCCAGAATCACCTGCTCTATCAGCGCAGCATTCTTTCTGCCTGAAAAATGCATTGCTCGTCACCTCCTTGTCTCTTTAATTATTAGATACCTTGAGAATCAGAAAAGTTTCATTAAAAAAAGAGAATTTTATCAGGGAAAAAGGGAAAAGGGCGGCTCCTCAGCCGCCCCTCCGTTTGCTGCAGAAATCTACAAATACTCCCGCAGATCCTTGATCAGAGTCTCCTCCGCCCGGATGATCTTCTCCGTCAGCTTCTTGCTGTCCTGATC
>JAGANP010000077.1 GCA_017624175.1 Lachnospiraceae bacterium
CACCCGGCTTTCAATCTCCTCCTGTTTAGCGGCGGTGGTCTCCCGGTCAAAATCATAATTCACATACAGGATCCGGTTTTCGGTGTCGATACTGCCGCCCTGCACCCCCAGAATCAGCGGATTCTGGTACTGCGCCTCAAAAAAGGCATCCTTGATCTTCTGCACGTCCGCAGCCTCGGGAAAAGCGGACAGATCAATGGCGTCATTGGTGGACAGCATCTGCAGGGCCACATACTCGCTCATGGCCGAATTGGCAGTCACCCATATGGAGGAGAGATCTGCCTCTTGCTCTTCACCGGAGGGTTCCTCTTCTGCAGGAGCAGTCTCCTCCGGCTCCTGCACCGGCTCCTCTGCCGGTTCCTCATCCACGCTGATAGAAGGCGCCACATTGCCGCCCCTATTCTGCAGCTTCTCCTGTCTCTCCTCCAGAGCCACCAGATCCTCCTCCAGAGTGTCCCAATCATGCCCGTATACCAGGAATTCCCGGGTAAAAGGGGTCTGCAGCGCTCTTGCCGTGATGGTATAGCTGTCGTTCTCCTCGTCTCTGTTCAGACTGTCCATATCATAATCTAGGACTTTCTGAGCCGTACTGCCGTCACACATGGTAACGCACATCACCGCCGGCAGATCCAACGTGGCATTGATCCCATAGAAGCTGTCTTCATTGCTGTAATCCGCCTGGGTTGCCGGCAGCATATGGGAGAGATCCATGGCGCTCAGCAGGTTGCTGATCGTGGAACAGCCCTGGGCATTATAGGCAATCACCCCGAAATATTCACTGTAAAATTCGTCATATGCCGTATTCTCGTCGATTCCCCAATCGACTCCCGCATCGTCCATCCAGGCTCCGGAATCATCGGAAATGTAGTATTGTTTAAACCTTTCATTTAAGGTTACGACACTGCCGTCAATCTCAAGAGCTTCCGCCTCGTCCGTCCATTCCGTCCCCTTTACCTCTGCAAACACCTTGGCTTTTTCCCAGAGTCCGGTCTCATCCTTGTTAATCAGGAACAGGAGATAGCCCTCCGCCCCCGGCACTTCTTTCTAGGAAAAACGGGCATAGCCCTCCTCCGTCTGGTCAAATACCAGCTGAGGAGCGGTCCTGATCTCCGCATTGATCTTAATCACCGTAATCTCCGGAGCTGCCAGCGGCTCGCCGGTTTCCGTATCCACATAGGCGGCCAGATAATACTGGGGCAGAGTTCCCCAGGCATTTCCCTCCTCTTCCATCAGATAGCTGCCGCTTAAGTGACTCAGATCAATTTCATAATCATCCATCTCCGCAATCCCATAATAGGGGGGATTGATGGTAAGCATGCCCGTTTCCGCATCGTAGTCGTGCACGCCCAGCTCCAGAGGGTACTGCAGCCCGTCATCCTGATAGACCACAAAGCTGTCATAAATATGCTCCTCCCTGCTCCAGGGATTGTAGCCGATGGGGATCTGTATTGCTTCATCTCTTGCGATCTCTATGACATCACCGCTGTAATGTACAGCGCTGTTGGCCGCATACTTCTGCTGTAATTCCTGAATCAGCTGCAGTTCTGCATCTGCAGCACCTGTTTCTGCAGCCTCCTCATGCTCTTCTCCTACAGCTTCTGCAGGCACTGCAGCCTCCCCGGGCGCCTGAGTTGTCTCACTGCCCTCCGCTGCAATGATCTCATCCTGAGACTGTTCATTGCCCCCTGTGTTCCGGCAGCCGCTTAAAACTGCTGCGGCCGCCAACACCGCCGCCATTCCCTTTTGTACCGCATATCGTATTTTCAAAATTTGCTCCTCCTTACTTTCCGGGCATTTTCTCCCTGCTTTCCCTGTTTTCTACTTATAACACTTCAAATACGGCAAAAAGGTTTCATTTTTTTATATTTTGATAGAGATAATCAATAAACTCTTTCTGGGTAACGCCATTTCCCGTGATCTCCCAGACCCTCCCATCCTTTTCAAAGGTCGCCTGATACCGGATCGTCTCCGCCATCAATACCGTAACATAGACACGCCGTCCATCAATATAGGACCAATTCTCCTCCGGGATATCCGGTAATGCCATTCTGTCCTGTTGATACAAGGTCAGCGTACCGCCGCTTTGCGCCGTCACTTCCTCCGCAGGGAGCTCCTCTTCCCCGCCTGCCGCTGTTTCGTCCGTCTTTTCTCCGCTCGTGATACTGCCGGCATTGGGGGTTACGGAAATCGTCACTCTCTCCGGCTGAAAATAAAGAATACCATCCTCCAGCTCCACGGTATCATAGTGTACGCCGTCTTCCATAGAAGTGATATAAACGGCGCCTCTCCCCTGAAAAAACAGCAGACAGAATATGGCGGCACATAAAACGGCGGCCGCTGCACTGCAGCCCCATACGAACCCGGGTTTCCGCTTTTTATTTTCCGCTTCCATCAGAGTAAGGGTTTCGGCTTTCAGGGGTTCCGGTGCCTGTATTTTTCCATAGGCCTCTTCAAACGCTTTCTTCATGACCTTTCCCCTCCTTCCTCCAGCTTCTGTTTCAAAAGCCTGCGTCCTCTGTCAAGCTGCGTCTTAATCGTATTTTCCTTTTTCCCCAATATCCGTCCTATTTCCCTGACACTGTATTCCTCGTAGTAAAACAGATACAGTACCACAGCGTATTTATCGGGAAGCTTCTGCAACTCGGCAAGCAGTTCGTTTTCCCGGGGCTGATGTGCTTCCTTTCTCAAATCTTCTTCCTTGATTCCCCGGGTCCTCCTGTTCCAGGGACTGGATACCGTTGTTCTGGAACAGTTGGTTGCCACACGAATTAACCATGCTTTCAGATGCTCCTCATTTTTTATCTTATTCTGATTTCTGACCAGCCTTAGAAAAGTCTCCTGAAAGGAATCTCGGGCATCCTCCGGATTTCCTGTAATGGTCAGGCAGATCCTGTATACCATGTCCCCGTATTTTTCCATGACTTCCTCAAAAATCACCGTATACCCGTTACTCGATAAACCCATAATTGCTTCTCCGTTCGTCCCCCTGAAAATGATCATCATATGAGAAAAATTTCAATTTACCGGTAAAATCCCATTAAAAACGGGTATGACGTACGCTTTCACCCGCATCATACCCGTTGGTATGGAAACCCTTTTATTTCCAGAACTTCTTCTTTTTATCCTTGCCGTCCTTGGTCTCGCCGGACTTTTCATCCTTATCCATATTCTTGGCAGCATTCAGGCTGTCGCCGCTCTCCGCATCAAACTGGCGCAGCAGCTCCTTGGCCTCATGGGACAGCTTATCCGGTACCTGCACCACCAGTGTCACATAGTGGTCACCCCGTACCTCCTTGTTGCGCAGTGTGGGCACACCCTTGCCTTTCAGCCGTACCTTGGTATCGGTCTGGGTACCGGGCTTCACATCATAGATGACCTTGCCGTCCACAGTATCAATGACAATCTCACCGCCCAGAGCCGCCACTGCAAAGGAAATGGGAACGGTGGAGAAAATATTGTAATCCTGTCTCTGGAAGATGGGATGGCGGCCTACCACCACCTCTACCAGCACATCCCCTCTGGCACCGCCGTTGGTGCCGGGCTCGCCCAGACCGGGCAGGCGCTTACACTGTCCGTTATCAATGCCCGCAGGAATATCCACGGCATAGCGCTTCTTCATCGGCACATAGCCGGTACCCCGGCAATCGGGACACTTTTCCCGGATGATCTTGCCGGTTCCCTGACAATCCGGGCAGGCCTGCACATTCCGCACGGTGCCGAAGAAAGACTGAGAGGTAAACACCACCTGGCCTTTGCCTCCGCACTTGGAACAGGTCTCGGGACTGGTACCGGGCTTGGCACCGCTGCCCTTACAGGTCTTACAGGTCTCCTTGACAGTCAGCTCAATCTCTTTCTCGCAGCCAAACACGGCCTCCTCGAAAGTAATCCTGATGCTGGTACGCAGATTGGCACCTCTCATGAGACCGTTATTGGCACCCCTGCTGCGGCCGCCGCCAAAGAAATCTCCGAATATATCTCCGAATATATCGCTGAAATCCGTGCCGCTGAAGTCAAATCCTCCGGCGCCGCCTGCACCGCCCTCAAAGGCCGCATGGCCAAACTGGTCATACTGGCGTCTCTTTTCCGGATCACTCAAAACAGCATAGGCCTCAGATGCTTCCTTGAATTTTTTCTCGGCTTCCGCATCTCCGGGATTCACATCCGGATGATACTTCTTCGCCAATCCCCTGTATGCTTTTTTAATTGCTGCCTCATCTGCATTCTTATCTACACCGAGGACTTCGTAATAATCACGTTTCTGTTCTGCCATACAATATGACCTCCGTCGTCTGTTCCTTTTCCTGTATGTTGTCATAACCACATGAAGAATGGCTCATAAAGAGCCATTCTTCCACGGCATAACGCAATGCATTTATACTATTTTATACCTCTCTGAAGTCTCCGTCAATAACATCATCTTCAGGAGCGGAAGTACTGCCTGCATCAGGGCCTGCACCGCCGCTGAAATTACCCGTATCAGGGCCTGCCTGGCCGCCCTGTGCCTGCTGCATGTTCTCGTACATCTTGGTAAACAGGGACTGTGCGCTGTTAGTCAGCTTCTCCTTGGCTGCCTTCAGCTCATCCAGGTCGCTGTCGCTCATCTCCTGATCCTTGGTTCTCTCCAGGATGGCCTTTACTGCGTCCAGATCGGACTGTACAGCGGACTTGTCGCTGTCACTGATCTTATCGCCGACCTCTTCCATAGCCTTCTCGGTTTGGAATACGAATGCATCCGCATCATTTCTGGCCTCCACAGCCTCCTTGCGCTTCTTATCCTGTGCCTCGAACTCAGCAGCTTCCTTGACCGCTCTCTCGATCTCATCATCGGACATATTGGAGCCTGCGGTAATCGTGATATGCTGCTCCTTGCCGGTACCCAGATCCTTTGCGGATACATTTACGATACCGTTGGCATCAATATCAAAAGTAACCTCGATCTGAGGGATACCTCTTCTTGCAGGAGGGATACCGTCCAGACGGAACTGTCCTAAGGACTTGTTGTCCCTTGCAACCTGTCTCTCACCCTGTACCACGTTGATATCTACTGCGGTCTGGTTATCTGCTGCAGTGGAGAAGATCTGGCTCTTCTTGGTAGGGATTGTGGTATTTCGCTCAATCAGTCTGGTTGCCACGCCGCCCATGGTCTCGATGGACAGGGACAGAGGCGTTACATCCAGCAGCAGGATCTCGCCCGCACCAGCGTCGCCTGCCAGCTTACCGCCCTGGATGGAAGCGCCGATTGCCACACACTCATCAGGGTTCAGGGACTTGCTGGGCTCCTTACCGGTCAGCTGTCTCACCTTATCCTGCACTGCAGGGATACGGGTGGAACCGCCTACCAGCAGTACCTGGCCCAGATCCGCATTGGTCAGACCCGCATCTTTCATTGCGTTCTGTACCGGAATAGCTGTTCTCTCTACCAGATCGTGGGTCAGTTCATCGAACTTTGCACGGGTCAGGTTCACATCAAAGTGCTTGGGGCCGTCAGCGGTAGCGGTGATGAAAGGCAGGTTGATATTGGTGGTCATGGCGCTGGACAGCTCCTTCTTTGCTTTCTCAGCAGCCTCTTTCAGTCTCTGCATAGCCATCTTATCACCGGATAAGTCCACGCCCTCGGTCTTCTTGAACTCGTCGATCATCCACTGGGTGATCTTGTTGTCGAAATCATCGCCGCCCAGGAAAGTATCGCCGTTGGTTGCCAGTACGGTGATAACGCCGTCTGCAATCTCAATGATGGATACATCAAAGGTACCGCCGCCTAAGTCGTATACCATGATGTTCTGCTCTTTTTCATTGTCCAGGCCGTAAGCCAGTGCGGCGGCTGTGGGCTCGTTGATAATACGCTTTACATCCAGACCGGCAATCTTGCCCGCATCCTTGGTAGCCTGACGCTGTGCGTCATTGAAGTAAGCGGGAACCGTGATCACGGCCTCCGTCACTTTCTCACCCAGATAGCTCTCTGCATCTGCTTTCAGCTTCTGCAGGATCATAGCGGAAATCTGCTGAGGGGAATACTTTTTATCATCAATGGTACGCTTGTGATCCGTACCCATCTCTCTCTTGATAGAGGAAATGGTCTTCTCTGCGTTGGTTACAGCCTGACGCTTAGCAGGCTCACCGATCAGTCTCTCACCGGTCTTGGTGAATGCCACAACGGACGGGGTGGTTCTTGCACCCTCAGCATTAGCGATAACGGTGGGCTTACCACCTTCCATCACAGCTACACAGCTGTTGGTTGTTCCTAAGTCAATACCAATAATCTTGCTCATTTTTTTGTCCTCCTCGTTCTATTTGAACTGAATATTGAAACTACTTTATTTATGAAACTACAGATACCATGCTGTGTCTTACCACGGTGTCTCTGTAGGTGTAACCTTTCTGCAGCTCCTGTGCCACGGTGCCGGATTCCAGCTCCTCATTCTCCACCTGCATCACGGCATTGTGCAGATTCGGATCAAATTCACAGCCCACGGCTTCGATCGGCTTTACTCCGATGTTTTCCAGCTCCGCCATCATCTGCTTGTAGACCTTGCTCATTCCCTCTACAAACGCATCTCCCTGCTGCTCGGGAGGTACGGTGGCCAGACCCCTTTCAAAATTGTCGATCACCGGCAGGATCTTCTCGATCACACTTCTTGCTCCGGTCTCAAACATCGCCTGCTTTTCTTTCTCGCTTCTGTTACGGAAGTTCTCAAACTCTGCCAGCTGACGCTTTACTCTGTCCTCCAGCTCCGTGATCCTTTCCTTGGCGGCGTCCGCTTTCTTATCCTGCTTCGCCTGCTTTTTCGCTGCACGCTTCTCCGCCCAGCTCTTGGGATCCTCTCCCTCCGGCGCAGTTTCCTCTTCTGCCTCTTCCTCCGGAACGGTCTCGCCGTCCTTCTTATCTACTGCTTCCTCAGTGCTCTCTTCAACGGTTTCAGCGGCCTGGGTCTCTTCCGCCGTCTCCACTGTCTCTTCTTCTAAAATCTCTTTCTCCTGATCCGCCATGTAATCATCCCTTTCTGATTAGAGTTCCGCATCCGCCCTCTCAGTACCATTCCCGGCAGAGAAAATTCCGTCTGCTTTCGCAGCCATAATTTTCTCTGGGCACTGTCCGGGCAGATGCTGTTTAGAGTTCCGCATCTAACTCTGTTATTTCTTATATAATTCATCCAGCTGGTTTTTCAGCGTCTGCAGGGTTCCGACCACTTTATCATAATCCATACGTTTCGGACCAATGATACCGATCGTGCCTTTCATGCCTTCCTCCAGCTCGTAGGTGGCTGTCACCAGGCTGCAGTCTTTCATGCCGCTGACCGGCATTTCCTCGCCGATATATACCTGAATCCCGGTATTGGATTCATCCGACAGGGTTTCCTGCACCAGCTCGCTGAGCAGATTCTTTTCTTCAAAGGTGGTAATCAGCTGACTGGCCTTTTGCTGATCGGCCAGCTCCGGGTACCGGAAAATATTATTGGTACCGCTGGTGTAAATCTCCAGATCCTCATCCGCCTTGATGGCCTCGGCCACCGCATCAATCACATTGCTGACGATATCGCTGTGGATACCTGCCTGCTGCTTCATTGCGGCGATCATCCCCAGATTGATCTCTTCCATGGACAGACCGTTGAGATGCGTATTCAGCAGAATATTCAGCTTCAGCAATGTCTCATCATCCAACTCCTGATTCACCTGGAGGATATTGTTCTTAATGATATTGCCCTCCGCCACAATTACCGCCAGGATCTGATTGTAATCCACCCGGGACAGCTGAATGAACTTGACTTTGCCGCCATGGGTCTGGGGAGCGCTGATCATCGTGGCATACTGTGTATTCTGTGCCAGAACCTTAACCACCTGCTTCAGCAGCTTTTCCATGCGATCCTGCTTTTCCAGCAGCATCTCTTTCATCTCAACGACTTCCCGCTCTTTCTGCTCCATCATGTAATCTACATAAAAGCGATAGCCCTTATCTGATGGAATCCGCCCGGCAGAGGTATGCGGCTGTATAATGTATCCCAGCTCCTCCAGATCTGCCATTTCATTTCGTATCGTTGCGGAGCTTAAGTTCAGATCGGTGTACTTGCTGATTGTCCTGCTTCCCACCGGTTCGCCTGTCTCCAGATAGTTCCGGATGATGGCCTGCAATATTTTTGTCTTTCTTTCATCAAACTGCATTTCCATCCGCCTTCCTTATCTCTTCAGTTGTTAGCACTCGACTCGGTGGAGTGCTAACACTTACTAAAACTAAAATATCACTTACCCCTCATATTGTCAACTGCTTTCCCAAAAATTATTTCTAAAATAATTCTAAAGCTATTATGGCTAAGCAGTTATAAAAAGAGTACAACCCGGGCATCATTCCTGCCCCTGGCTGTACTCTCTGATAAGCATATCCTGTTTTTCCATCATGAACTTATAAATAGAAGCTTCCGGTAAACTCCTTGTTCATTACATAATAAGCCACATTCTCCTCGGGCTTGACATACAGCTCGATGCTGGTCAGATCAGCAGCTTTCTGCTGCAGGTCATACTGCCATACATCCTTGGCAATCTTAATCAGCTCTTCCTGGCTGAAAGACTTGCCGGAAAACTGTAATGTGATCTCGGACTTTACTTCTTTCTTGGTATCTGCTGTCCTGGCTGCAGGCTTAGCGGCTGCTTTCTTCTCTGCGGGCTTCTTAGCTGCTGTCTTAGCGGCAGGCTTCTTTACTGCAGCGGGCTTAACCTCTGCTTTTGCTTTCTCAGCCTTGGGGGCCTCTGCCTTAACTTCCTCAGCCTTAGGTGCTTCCACCTTTACCTCTTCTGCCTTGGGGGCTTCCGCCTTTACGGGTACTTTCTTTACGGTGGCCTTAGCTACAGACTTGGACTCTTCCTGATTAACAGTTACGCTCTTCTTGGTTGCTGCCATAGTCGTTTCTCCCTTCATTTCCTACAAACTATTTTTAAATGCTCCTTACAAGGTTATATATGTATTGCATTATTAGGTTGTCATCCTTGTTAGGTTACAGTTTATTCCCTTTTTTTCTGAATGTCAACTTTTTGTTGAAAATTCGCCATTTTGTTGCCCAAAATCCTTATAAAAGCGAGGTTCTTGGGCATAATCACAACTATTTTTCCTGTTTTCGGGCATTTTTCAGCCGCTTTACAGCCAAAGGCCGAAGGAAACCAGCACAATAATTCCCAGTATAATGCGGTACCAGCCAAACACCTTAAAATCATGCTTTTTGATATAACTGAGCAGGAAACGCAGTACAAAAACGGACACCACAAAGGCAACCACACACCCTGCCAGCAGAGCTCCCAGTTCCAGGGCTGTAAAATGAAAACCGAACTTTACCAGCTTCAGCAGACTGGCGCCGAACATTACCGGTACTGCCAGGAAAAAAGTATACTCTGCAGCCACGGTACGGGATACCCCGATCAGCAGCGCACCCACAATGGTAGCGCCGGAGCGGGAGGTACCCGGAAATACCGCCGCAATCACCTGGAAGAAGCCGATCAGCAGAGCGGTCTGGTAGGTAATTTCTGCCAGGGAATTGATTTTGGGCGTTCTGCCCCGATTCCAGTTTTCGATTACAATAAAGGCAATACCGAAAACAATCAGCGCCAGCGCCACCACCTCATAGCGGTAAAACAGCGCATTCAGCACATCATCAAAGAGGATGCCGATAATGGCCGCCGGCACGCAGGATACCAGGATCTTGAACCACATGGTCAGAATGTCCATCCGCAGCCAGGAGATCCTGCCGGGATTCTGCGCCCGGGATTTTGCCGTAAGGGCAAAGGGCCACAGCTTGTTCCAGAACAGTACCACCACCGCCAGGATAGCTCCCAGCTGAATCACCACGTCAAACATTTCAAAAAAGTCCTCGCTCATGCCGCTGAAAGGCATCAGCTTCTCCAGCAGGATCAGATGTCCCGTACTGCTGATGGGCAGCCATTCGGTGATGCCCTCTACAATGCCATAGATTATCGCTTTTATGATTTCCAACATGGTTTAGTTTCCTTTCCTGCTGATCCCATATTCCGTCTCTACGAATCTGCGAAGCGCCTCCAGGGATCTCTTTACCTTTTCCGTGTCAATGCAGTAGGCCATACGGAAATAGCCCGGCGTTCCAAAGGTATCGGAAGGCACTAAAATCAGATCATATTTCAGCGCTTTCTCACAGAACACCTTGGCGTCCTCCTCCAGCGCCTTGGGGAAGATATAGAAGGTTCCGCCCGGCTTTACCACCGTAAAGCCCAGCTCCACCAGGGTATCGTAGAGCAGATTCATATTGGTCTCATAGACGCTTAAATCCGCCGTCTTATCCAGCACCTGCGCCACTGCCAGCTGTATGATGGAGGGCGGGCAGTTATGATCGATCCCCCGGGAGATCTGTCCGCACATATTCACAAGGGTCTCCGCCTCCGCACATGCCGGATTGACAGCCACATAGCCGATACGCTCGCCGGGCAGGGACAGGGACTTGGAGAAAGAGTAGCACATAAGTGTGTTATTATAATATGCAGGCACGCAGGGATTCTTTACTCCCTCAAACACGATTTCCCGATAGGGCTCATCGGAAATAATAAAAATATCATGTCCGTACTCTGCGGATTTACGCTTCAGTGTATCTGCCAGTTTCTGGATGGTAGCCTCAGAATAAACAATACCCGAGGGATTATTGGGAGTATTAATCAGCACCGCCATGGTCTTTGCACTGAGCATCTCCTCAAAGGCATCAAAATTGATCTGAAAATCCTCTACCCGAGCAGGTACTACTTTCAGCACTGCACCGGTCAGGTCGATATAGGGGTGATACTCCGGGAAAAAGGGGGCAAAGGTCAGGACCTCATCGCCCGGCTCCGTCACGCAGCGCACGGCATGGGCAATGGCGCCCGCCGCACCGGAGGTCATAAAAATGTGTCTTGCCTCGTAGGGCAGGCCAAAACGCTCTGCCAGGTTTGCGGCAATGGCTTCCCGCACGGAGGGAATACCCAGGCTGGGGCTGTAGCCGTGAAGCTCCATGGGATCCCGGGTAGCCAGCATCTGGATCATCCGGTCCGTAAACTCCTGGGGCACCGGCACGGAGGGGTTGCCCAGGCTATAGTCAAACACATTCTCATAGCCGATCTGGGCTCCTCTGGCGGTGGCAAACTCCGATAGCTGCCGGATTACGGATTTTCCTGA
This sequence comes from Lachnospiraceae bacterium, assembly GCA_017624175.1. Taxonomy (GTDB): domain Bacteria; phylum Bacillota; class Clostridia; order Lachnospirales; family Lachnospiraceae; genus Acetatifactor. The sequence goes on from JAGANP010000077.1 coordinate 11,156, forward strand.
TAACATATCCTTATACTTCTGTACAATCATGGTTTCGTCCTCTTTTCTATAACAAATTTATGCGTTTACGCTTCCTCGTCTTCCGCCCAGGCCAGAGCACACCTGACGGCACGCTTCCAGCCTTTCTTCAGACGCTGACGCTGCTGCTCCTCCATTTCCGGGGTAAATACCCGGCCAAGCTGCCAGTTCTCCCGGATCTCGTCCAGGTCCTTCCAGTAGCCCACCGCCAGTCCCGCCAGGTAAGCGGCTCCCAGAGCCGTGGTCTCGATACACCGGGGCCGGTATACCTCCGTACCGATGATATCCGCCTGAAACTGCATCAGGAAATCATTGGCACTGGCTCCTCCATCTACTTTCAGGCTTTTCAGCGAAATGCCCGCATCCTTCTCCATCGCTTCAATCACTTCA
>JAGANP010000078.1 GCA_017624175.1 Lachnospiraceae bacterium
AAATAAAACAGCACCTTGTTATTGTCAAAGGTATACTCTGCGTCAATAAGCTTCATCTCCAGCCCATGCTTTTGAATCTTTTCCAGACAGATCTTAAATGCTTCCTTTTCTTTCAGCTTATTGGCAGCCTCCTGCTCCTTATCCCGCTCATTGGCGATACGCAGCACCGGCTTTAAGGGCTGAACCACCTTATCATCCGTCACTTCCCTCACATCGCTGACTGCCGTACCGAACTCAATCCCTCTGGCGGTCTCCACAATGACGTTATCCCCTCTTTTTATCTCAAACTGCAGCGGATCAAAAAAATAAATTTTACCCGCAGTACGAAACCTGATTCCTACAACCTTAATCATCTATATACCTCACTTACCTCTTCTGAAAAATTTCAGCACCTTACTTATTCTAACACACCTTTTCGGGACTGAAAAGAGGAAAAATCTTACCCATTTTCTTTCATTTCCAGGAAAAGCAGTTCCATCACCAGATCAAAATTCACATTGGCCTCCAGACGTTTTTTGGCCTTGTCCAGCGCCCGGATCACCTTTTCAATCCCCTCATAGCTGCTGCGGCCTGCTACTTTCCGAATCGCCTGAATCTCCTCCCGGAATACCAGATGGCTCGCATCCGCTGTGGCTTTAAACAGCAGTACATCCCTGTACCAGATTGCCAGAATATCCAGATAATCGCTGGTCTCCAGCTTAAACTCTCCCACCTTTTTGACCGCCGCAACAATCTCCGGGATCTCCATATCCTGAATATATTTTAACAGCCCCAGCGCCTCATTTTTTACATTCTCAAAATCTTCACTGGACGCCAGCGCCTTAGCTTTTCCCAGATTGCCCCTGGCAAAAGCCACACATACATCCGCCTTATAATCCGGCACCTGCAGCTGTTCCATCAGATAATTCTTCACCAATTCATCCCGAACCGGCTTCATATTCAGCACCACGCAGCGGCTCAGAATCGTGGGCAGCAGGGTATTCAGATTGGACACCAGCAAAAGAATCACCGCATACTCCGGCGGTTCCTCCAGTGTCTTCAAGATCGCATTCTGGGCCTGGGGCGTCATTTTCTCCGCTTCATTGATGATATACACCTTATAGCGGCTGCTGTATGGCTTGATGGCCACATCATTATTGACCTGGGTGCGGATATCGTCCACGCTGATTGTCCCCGGCTTCTCATGGGTCACCCGGATAATATCCGGCTGATTGTCGGAAAGCGCCTGCTTACAGGAGTGGCATTCATTACAGGGCTCCACCCCCTCCCGCTCACACTGCAGCGCCATGGCAAAAATTCTGGCAATGAACTCCTTGCCGGAGGATTTTTCCCCGTTAATAATATAGGCATGGGATACCTTATGTGTTTCCAGCGCATTCTGCAGATGCTCTCTGATCTGCTCCTGTCCTACAATATCATGAAATCCTGCCATATGTGCCTCCCCCTCTGTGTGCATTTCCGATGCTTGCAGCTAACCGGCTGCAATTCGGTCCTATCTTTCTTCTCTATCCGCAAGCGCTCCGGCAGTTACTTACATGAAAATATCCAGCAGCAATCCCCGGATCTCCCCAATCTTAGAGAGAATTGCCAGATTATCCTTTTCGTCTTTCATCAGCTCCTGCGCCAGATCATCCAGATTCTGATCCACCAGACACACAATACCATAGACACGATGCCTTCCTCTTCTGTCCAGGAAATTCTCCCGGGAAAAAGAGTGGGAACGGCTGATAATCTCATTCATAAATTCTTTCACCAGACTGCGGTAATGCTTCATATCCCGCAGATCCTTGCGTTTTGCCAGCTTTTCCCCCTCCATGGTAATCTGCTCCATCAGGCCGCTTAGCCGCTCCTGCAGCTCCGCCTCCTCAATGTGACTGGCCAGCGTAAATTTAAAGCTGCCGTCCGTAGCCTGCGCCTGGGTGGTGCTCTCCAGGGGAGTCGTATTCGTCACCTGATTCACTTTGATATCCATATTCGCATCCCCTTTCTGCCCTCCTGGGCAAAAATGTCAGCTTTTATCTCCGCCGCTCTGCCTGATATATGTACGGATTTCCTCCAGGCACTTCTCCAGTTCCTCATTGCAGAAGCTTCTGTCGATACCGGCCTCCCGGATTCGCTCCGGGGCAAAATCCCGGCTGTCTGCCAGGAATCTGCGGCACATTTCCTCATACTTCGGATGCAGCTGCGCCCGTTCCCGGGTCAGTGCCCGGCTGAGGCGCTCCCCGTCATCCAATTCAATCAGCACGGGAAGCACCTGAGCCTCTCCGAAATAGTCCCGGATGCTCAGATATGCCTCCAGCGTGCCGATCATACAGTAATCCGCTGCTGACAGGTCGATCCGTTCATCCGCCACGGTAAAATACCGCCACAGACCATAGCATGTCTCATAGGCCCGGGCTTCAATCACCTTTCCCTGCGCCTGAAGCCTGCGATACCCTGCCTCATCGGTAAAAAAATATTCCACGCCGTCCTGTTCCTTATCCCGGATGGGTCTGGTGGTGTAGGGCACAATATTGCGCAGTGCCAGTTCCGGGTCTGCCAGAAGACGCTTGTAAATGGTATCCTTTCCTGTGGAGCTCTTCCCCATCAGACATATGATTCTGCCCATAAAGCCTATTTTACCTCGACAACTCTGATCATATTAGTGGTACCTGATTTACCCAGAGGCACTCCGGCGGTGATAACCACCAGTTCCCCTGCATGGATATAGCCTGCCTTTTTCGCCTCTTCCACAGCAGTATCAAACAGTTCCTCCGTGCTATCTTTCTGGGGCAGCAGCAGAGGCTGGTTCCCCCACAACAGATTCAGCTGCTTACATACTCTGGGATTCACACTGCAGCTGATAATTGGGCAGGAGGGCTTATATTTAGCAACCTTCGTGGCCGTAAAGCCAGACATGGTCACGGTAATAATAGCGCTGGCATGCAGATCCATGGCCGTAGTACAGGTCGCATAGGAGATTGCCGTGGTAGTATCCGGGGTTCCCGTGGCAGCCAGTTCATCCATTCTTTCACGGTAATTCAATTCCTTTTCCGCACACTCGGCAATACGGGCCATAGTCTGCACCGCCTCGGTGGGATATTTGCCCGCAGCACTCTCCCCGGAAAGCATAATTGCCGTGGTACCGTCAAAAATAGCATTGGCAATATCCGTTACCTCCGCTCTTGTGGGACGGGGATTCTTGATCAT
>JAGANP010000079.1 GCA_017624175.1 Lachnospiraceae bacterium
AGAATCTCCGATTATGACTACATTAGGGTTAATTTTGTCATCACTTAATAAAAGGTACTCTTTTTTCATAATCACCTTTTCACGCCTGGACGTGGCTTTCATGTATCGCTTCTGCACCCCGGAGGACGTAAGGATACCGAATTTATTAAAAAGACTTTCTGAAAAAATGTTCCTTCTGATACAAGCCAAGACTATTTCCTGTATTAAATTTTTGCTGTCGCTCGGCACACCATTTTCTGACATAAAGAGTAACAGCGAATCTTCTGACCATTCACAGTAGTAACCAAACTCCCCATATATCTTCTGGTAGAGTTTAACAACAACCGCAAAGCCCTTAAGTCCAAACTCAGCCTGTATCAATCTTACCTTTTCTTCCATGTGGCAAAGCAACTCAAAGTAGTCAAGTCCTACTTTGTTGTCAGCCATTATTTCTCCCTCTATTTCTGTTTCCCTGCCCCTTTTTCAGAGGCAGGGTGCATTGATTAAGAAATAATTGTCAGTCCCGGAATATCCTGCAGCTTAAGTTCCAGATATTCCTTGATCGCTTTCATGGCTGCATTCTTCCATGCTCCACCGTCTGCCTCGAAAATAGCGCACTCAACACCGCTGCAGTTATCCTGTCTCATACGGAAGATAAAGGCACTCTCAGGCTGCTCTACCTCGATAAAGGTTCTGTACGGACACAGTTTCACGGGATTAGGTACTACTGCATCTCCCTTGGATGCGATCCCCGTCTTTACAGTGGCTTTCTGGGTCACGCCGTCATCCCCATACTGGGCAATCGTACCATTTTCCACGGTACCGGCAAATTTAAGCAGCAACTCCCGATCACAATTAGGAACAAACTTGCTCTGCAGGGCAATCAGGAATTCTTCGTGGCCCATATAGCGACCATACTGAAAACTCGGCACCTCTGCCGAAACAGTAACCATCTTCTCCCGCTGCCTTTCCGAATCCAGCATGGATATCAAAACCACCGTTGTGGGGCTTACGATATGGGCGATCATTTTTTCTGCCAGTGTATCCGTCCCAGAGTGCAGATAATCCACCAGGCTGGTCAAGGTTGACACATGCAGTGAGTCCGCCTTGGGGTTGTAAGAGATGCGGCTCAGTTCCTTATCGGAATAGGTCTGGCCGTTAATTTCCTTGATCTCCGGGGCTCTCAGCCCCACAATGTACTGCAACGCTTCTTTTAACATTTTTCTTATCCTCCTTTTAAGCTTCTTTTACTCTGAAATCTTTGATATTGCCTACTACTTCTCCAGTGTCGGTATCCACCAGATCCTCGCCGATGACCTGTTCGGGATAACAGTCATTAAATCCCAACTGTCCTTTTACCTGTTTGCCGTATTCCTTGGCATAGGTTTCGCCGGTCTTGAGGTCTTTGGCGATCATCATTCTTGTGGCAACCGGGGATACAGGGGCGAGTTTGGTATCAACGGAAATCTCCACACCTGTATCATCCCTCTCCTCATTCTGCGTAAATGCAATCTTAATGTTGATCTGCCGCTTATTCTTCCACGGCGTGTTCGGGTCCTACAAATTCGTCAATACTTTCTGCATGGCAGCATTAACTTTTTCCTGCAGGGCGCCGTTGGCAATGTTCTGTAAATCCAATAAATCCATTTGATCTCCTTTCCGGGGCAGCTTCCCGCCGCCCCTGTTATGATTTACTGAAAATGGCTTGTGATATATTAGGTAACGAAATGAACGGTTTCTTTTGGCCGGGCCGCCATCATTGGCAAGTCTGGCCGGGTGTCTCAACCTCCTCTATGTATACTTCCGTCCTCGGGTACTGCTTATCATACAGCACCCGGGATCCGTCCATAGACACGATTATCTTGCTGTTGTCATCCTCCAGCACTCCATATTTAACTAGGACGTCGCAGAGGGCCTCGTGCAAGTTCACCAAGTCGACTCTCCGCCTGGTAGGCATGTAGTAAAGTGCTCTGACATTTACCGGATAGTCGATATGCATAGCCTTAAGAAACGGCAAGCAATCCGCTTCATACTGCCTGTACTGCTTACTGGGTATTACCATGCGCCGGTTACCGGCCTTTACGATCTGCTGGTGGTTTTTCTTGGTGATCGGCGCTATCGGTATAACTATCTTCACAAATAAGACCTCCCAAATATCCTGATAAACTCCTCCCGGCTCCCGTAATGCTCCTCAAAATATTTCTGGCAGTCCTGCTTAAGCTTCAGGTCAAGCCCCCTGTTCGGGGCCATGTGGACACTATCAGGGCCATAGATATGGAGAGTGGGATGCAGGGGAACCAGAAACCCGTATTTTTCGCTGGCAGCCTTTCTACTGCCGTTAAATACGTGATGAATGTGCACAACATTTAACTTGGTGATATAACATGAGTTCATGTCATCTGTGAGCACGCTCCAGATTTTCACGGCCCCATTCCTCCTTTATCCTTTTCAATTCTTCTGGCGGCAGAGTTTCAATGCCCAGATCCTTGCATTCCGAAATCACCCCGTCAATAAAGCAGCTCATCTCCTTAGTGTTGTACTGGCTTGTCCCCTTTATCATGGCATAGCCTTTGTAGGTCCCGTTGTCCTTGATCAGCTGCCAGTGGCCCTCAATCTTTGACATGTCAACAGCAGCTTTCACGGTAATGGTCACATATCCGTCCTCGTCCTCATAAAGGACGCCATATCGCCGCAGCATTTCCTCGTAGACCTCTTCTTTGCTAGTGTTCATAAGCGCCGCAATCTTGCTCATCAGCACCCATGCGTAGGCATTTGCATCAAGAGATCTCTTTTCCCGGTACTTTACGGCCTTAATAGATAACTTTTCCAGATCCTTAATGGCATCGTATCCGTTTCGGATGATGACCGGTTCATTGACCGTAAAGGTGATCTGTAATTGTCCCGTCTCAAAGTTCTGGAGGATCCCCACAACTTTACCTGTAAACTCCATCAGGCAGGCTCCTTATCAGGCATCTTCTTTGCCCTCTGTAAGAAATCCTTAATCTGCAAATCAGACATATCGGAAATGCTGTCAATCTTATAAGTCTTGCAGACGGAGTTTACGGTATAGCCAATGCGGTGGAGTTCCTGCAGAACAGGAGCAAGCCGAGCATCTTGTCCAGGGGCTGTTTGCGTGTCCGCAGGCTTGGCGGGACTCTTTTCCGTATACTTGGTTTTATCCTTATCCCAGTACACGTCCGCTCCTATGCCCAGTTGCTTACAGGCTACGGAGATCGCATCCGTGGTGGCCATCTTATAGCATTCATCAGAGACATAAAGTCCGCTTTTCTGCTTCTCGGCAAACATACTGCCGCCGGTCCCAAAGATCGGCTTAGACCACTCGCCACCCGCCTTGACGTACAGCAGTATATTGACAAAGGCCGCTGTCTCCTCTCCCTGATGCTCTGTCCATTGCTTGGTAACCTCATAATACCAGCCGATTCCGCAGGGGCCGAACTGCTCTGTTAAAACCTTAATCCGCCACATCGGGTTAATATCAGTTTTGCCATTTAAGCGGCCGCCATTGATTTTCCGCTGTGCCTCGGCAGGCACGCTGCGTACCCTTTCATAAATTTCCAGATTTCCCATATCATATCAGCTCCCATTCGATTCCAACGCTATCCAGATACATTTCCAGCTTTTCCTTTGCATCCGGCGTAAGGGCCATTCTGTATTCGTACAGTCCGGTCTCCCCATCTGTATCCGGGATCAGTCCGTCAATGACTTCCTGTGCCGCTTCTTCTCTGGCCTGCTCTACAGCAGCCTCCTTCTCTGCTTCAGCGATTCTTAATGCCTCCTGCTTCTCTTCCTCAGCCTTGATCTGGGCCTGCCGTAATGCTTCCTCTGCTCTGCGCTCTGCCTCCAGTTTTTCCCGTTCCTCCCGGCGGATCCTCTCTTCTTCTTCCCGGCGGATTCGTTCCTGTTCCCGAGCAAGGATAGCGGCTTTCTGCTGCTCGTGATTGGTGATGTACATAATGCACTTGGTAAGGTCAAAGGATTCCTTGTACATGTTCAGGGCCAACTCCTCAACATCGGAATGCATCTCCTTAATGGTCGTTATCGCCTTTTTAGCATCTTCTTTGCGAGTCATCATCTCTTCTCGGATTGCTTTATTGGATGCCGTGGCGTTCTCCCACTTGGGATTATATATTTTCTGTAAAGGCAGAAATTCTGCCATGTCTGCAATACATTCTTCGTAGAGCGTGCGGATAAGCTGTCTCTTCTCTGCTGCCCGTTTCCGCTCGAAGTCTGCCAACTGAATATTAATGAAATTGATCGGCTCATCATACATCTCAATCAATTCTTCCGCCTGAGCAGCAAAGGCTTCAAAAGGGGCCATGTATTCTTTCTTCACTTCCTTAACCCGGTCGCCGAACGCTTTCTTTTCCTTTCTCAGCTCGGCAACTGTTGATTTTGCCGCTGCCTTGGAATCCTCAGTAAAGATGATCCCTTTGTACTGATCCAGGCGGCTTGCAAGATATCCTTTGGCTGCCGCAAAGTCACACTGGATACTTCCTGCCTGCTGTGTAACTACTACTTCGTGATTCTCCATTCTCTACATCCTCCATTTCTTCAAGCGCTTTCCGCTCTCTTACATATAAATTTTCTCTGCGTACCCCGAATTCAACTTCTTCCGAGGTATACGGTTCCGTAGTTTTAATTCCCATAGCACATCACCAACTGCCCATCTTCCTGCTCCTGCAGGCTCCGTCCGAGCATCTTCTTTGTCCGCTCCTTACTGTCAGCCCTTTCCTCGGCCGCCTGGCGGCATTCCAGGCATTCCTCTCCCCGCAGCTCTCCGGCATCACACAGGCCGCCGCAGGTCTTACATACATACCGGTTACGCATCTTCTCTCCTATCCAGCTGGATAACCTCTGTTTCGCCGTACATAAAAGATAAACGCCTATAATCGCCCTGCTGTCTTTCTTCGAGTTTAGCACCCAGTATATCCGCAACAAGTTCGATCCCTTTAGACATCTGAATATCATCACCCGGGTAGCAAGTTCGGATGTTATTATCAAAGTGCCTATGTTCCTTGCGTTCCTTAATATCTGCAACGTGCCAGTCCAGCCATTCTTTGATTTCTTCAAATTCCATTTGACATTCTCCTTTCTCCATGCTATCCTAAGCATAAGAATAGCGTGGTATGTGCTATTGATAGGTCTCTTGGCTTGGCGGCGGTGAGGCCTATTTTTTATGTCTGATACTTCCGTCCTCCCGCATGGTCAGGCAGGCGCTGATTCCGGTGCCTACAATCAGGGCCGATGCGGTGAAGTACATTTCTGCTTCCAGGGCCCCGGGGACGGCCATGGCGGACAGAATGGTTATGGCAGCAAAGATGTTTCTGAGGTTAATGATCTGCTTTAACATGTTTCTCCCCTCCTTTCAAAGGCTCATGAGTATCTTTGCCGATTTCAACTGCTATCTGATCCCGCAGTACATATCCGCAGCATCCACCAGTCACAAAAGCCACAGCGAATACAACTACCCATGCTGCAATAACCCGCTTTGCTATTGCTGATCGCCTAATCTGCCTGTAATAATTCATCTCGTGCCCCTCACTCCATCTTGCGTTCGAATGGGATAGATATTTTGCATCCGCACGCTTTTTCCATTGCCCAGATCTCTGCCAGCGTAAATGATCCCGGATCCCGTTTCCTACGGTAAAATGTGTTTCTTTCTACTCCCATAATTCTGCATACACTGTGCCGGTCATATCCGGCCCGATTCATCGCATCAAGGAAATTACATATGGTTTCCCGTGATCTGGCTTCCTGCTCGGACGGCTTTGTTTTTGGCATTTCCCTCACCTCCTCTTTAAAATAATGTGTTTTTGTGTTATCCTTTCCTTGCAGGCTCCCGCCAGAGCCGAGTACGCAGAAAGGAGAAAACACATGGATAAAAATACCTTTGATGGTTTAAGCGACATTGATATTCCATCTATTGCAAAAGGAACTATTCTGCCTGATAGCGTCTACTTAAAAGAAATCGAAGAAGCAAAGGCAAAAGACGCTATCCGAAAGCAACACAAACATGATTATTTTGTTGCTGCGTTTAATGCAACGATCGCTGCTGTTATCAGCTTAATTGTCTCAATCCTATATAATTGCTTGCATTAGGATATTTGCGATTATTGCGGTTATCGCACTTACAACTGACGGAATAACTGCATTTAACAAAATTTTTTTCCAACCTATGCGCTTCAGATTTTTCTGTGGCGCATTTTTTAAATTTTTCGTTTTTCTCACCTCCTCTCTATCCCATCCAAGGTTCTTGTGGTATAATCTCCTTATAATCAAGGAGAAAACTTATTTAAAACAGATATTGCAACAAATAAAGTTGTTGATATTAGTATTTCAAGAAATAACCAATACTTAGCAAT
>JAGANP010000080.1 GCA_017624175.1 Lachnospiraceae bacterium
ATCAGCCTTTTTATCGATGTTTTCCTCTTTCTGCTGAACCCTGCGCTCATAACGCTGCGCCTCCGCTCTGCGTTCCTTGATCTCCTTGTCCAGTTCATTCTTTGTACGGATGGACTCTTCCTTGACTTCAAGCAACGATTCACGCTTTTTGGCTTCCGCAGTCTTGAGGGCTTCATCAATAATCTCTCTGGCCTTGTCTTCTGCACTGCCCACAGTGGCCGCCGCTACTTTCTTCTGATATACAGAAGTAGCAACCGCTGTAATTGCCGCAGTTACAAGGATACAGATTACTGCTGTAATCACATAACCGATCACACCTTGCATTACAGGAGCACCTCCTTATTAAATTTTCATTGTGCAAATATCTAATTTAGAATGTATGTACTGCTCACATTCTAACAGGCAATCTACAACATATAAAATTTTATACCGAAATGACGATTATGTCAAGCGAAATATTTACGCCTGCCACTCATCCTCCTCAGCCTTTAAAGCCCGGCGGATTACTTCCGCCGAAAAGCCCTTATACATCAGGAAACTGTACAGCTTCTGCTTCTCTTTCAGGCTGCAGTTTTCCCGGTCATAATGCTTCTTTTCCAACAGCCTGCAGGCCATCTGCAGTTCATCCTGACCGCCGTCCTGCTGCTGCCAGGAATCAATAGCCTGCTCCAATACCGGCCGACTGATCCCTTTCTGCTGCAGTTCCTGTTCCATCCTGCGCAGGGACTTTCTGCCTGAGAAAGTTTTCAGATAGCTTTCCGCATACCGCAGGTCGTCAATATAGTGAAAGGCTTTCACATACTCCATGGCCTGCTGCACCACCGGCTCCGGATATCCGCCGTCCCGCAGCTTATCCCCCAGCTGCTTCTCCGTATAATCCCGGCTTTTCAGCAGATTCATGGCCCGAAGCTTGGCTCTGCGGGGCAGCAGCTCCTCCATCATCTCCCGATAAGTCTCCCGGGGCAGCTCCTGGTTTTCCGCAATCCCATACCGGCGCAGTTCTCCTTTATACAATACAAAGGAAAGCTCCCGATCCACACATATCCTGCTCTGCTTCTTTGATATCTCTGCAATTTCTGTAATAATCATAGAATCCTATTCTTTCCCGTCTTCAGCCGCATCCGCAGCTGCGCTGCCCTGCAGACCAAAATGCTCCCGCACCCTGTTCTCGATTTCCTGACAGATGGCAGGATTATCTCTCAGGTACTGCTTGGCATTCTCCCGGCCCTGGCCGATCTTCTCCCCATTATAGGCATACCACGCACCGGATTTGTTCACAATATCCACATTGGCTGCCAGATCCAGAATATCCCCCACCATGGAGATTCCCTCTCCGAACATAATGTCAAACTCGGCCTCCTTGAAAGGCGGAGCAATCTTATTCTTCACTACCTTGACCCTGGTATGGTTGCCGATCACCTCGCCGCCCTGCTTTAGGGATTCCACCCGGCGCACATCCAGACGCACGGAGGAATAGAATTTCAGCGCACGACCGCCCGTGGTGGTCTCGGGATTGCCGAACATCACACCCACTTTCTCACGCAGCTGATTGATAAAAATAACCGTACAGTTGGACTTGCTGATCACCGCTGTCAGCTTTCTCAGGGCCTGGGACATCAGCCGGGCCTGCAGACCCACGTGAGAGTCTCCCATCTCTCCGTCGATCTCCGCCTTGGGCACCAGCGCCGCCACAGAATCCACAACCACAATGTCAATGGCGCCGGAACGCACCATGGTCTCCGTAATCTCCAGAGCCTGCTCCCCGTTATCCGGCTGGGAAATGTACAAATTGTCAATATCCACGCCGATATTCTTGGCATAGACCGGATCCATCGCATGCTCCGCATCAATAAATCCCGCAATGCCGCCCCGCTTCTGCACTTCCGCAATCATATGCAGGGTAACCGTGGTCTTACCGCTGGACTCAGGTCCGTAGATCTCCACGATTCTTCCTCTGTGGATTCCTCCCAGTCCCAGTGCAATATCCAGACTTAAAGAGCCCGTGGGAATGGTCTCCACATTCATCTGATTCGCCGGATCCCCCAGCTTCATCACAGCGCCCTTTCCGTACTGCTTCTCGATGTGGCTGATGGCTGCATCCAACGCTTTTAACATTTCATCTTTTTCCATATTCTGATCTCCCTCTCCAAAGGAACAAACGTTCTTGATTTCTTATAGAATAAAACATCTGTTCGGTTTTGTCAATGATTTTGTATCATTTTCTTTGATAAACCCATTATAATCCTCTTTATGTCCAATAAACAGTACTTATAAGCATCCCTCCTCTATTTTTTCTCGTTTTGAATTCACAGGCGAAATGCCGGACTGTGCAGAACGCAGTATTTGAATTCAGATCCCGGACCGGGCAGGAATCCCGGCCAATCCTGTGAGACCGCCGGATCAGAAGACAGAGGAATGAGCCGATGGATTTTCTCACATGCAAAAAATGTATCATACTTCCTGAAAAAGTACAAGAGATATGATACATTTTATATTCTTTTTATAAAGCCGTCCGTATATGGGCTACTTTTTCTTCCCGAAAGTGACCTCACTGAAATATTCCAGCATACAGCTGCGCATCAGCACCAGCGCTGCGGATACGGCCGCCGCTCTGACCGCCATACGGTTGCCGGCAAAATGGTATTCCTTTACCGTCACCTGGCTCTTTACGCTGCAGGCGATATATACCAGGCCCACGGGCTTCTCCTCCGTTCCCCCGTCCGGCCCCGCCAGACCGGTAATGCTCACCGCCACATCGCTTTTGGCGAGAAATGCCAGGCCTTTGGCCATTTCCTCCGCCGTCTGGCGGCTGACAGCGCCGTATTTCTCCAGCGTGCTCTTTTTTACGCCCAGAATCTTCCTCTTGGCCTTATTCGAATAGGTGACATAGCCGGATTTATAGACCTCGGAGGCCCCGGGAACATTGATGAGCCGGGCCGAAAGCAGACCGCCGGTACAGGATTCGGCACAGGTCACCGTCAGGCCGTTGGCGATCAGCAGATCCACCACCGCTTTCTCCAGCGTCACTTCCTCGTCTGTGGTGTACACATTATTGCCCAGCCGGCTCTTGAGCTCCTTGACCACTGGCTTGATCAGCTTGCGGGCATCCTTTTCATTCTCCGCCTTGGCGGTTACCCGGATATGCACCTCCCCCGGCTTGGCATAGGTGGGAATGGTGGGATTCTCCTGTCCGTCAATCAGATCCATCAGCAGGGTCTCCACCCGGCTTTCACCGATGCCGCACACCTTGACGGTCTGGGAAGAAATCACCCCCGGCTCCAGCTTTTTCAGATAGGGAACCACATGCTCCTCAAACATGGGGATCAGTTCATGGGGCGGCCCGGGCAGCAGCACCACATGGGTCTGTCCCTCCCGGATAATCACCCCGGGAGCCGTACCGTTGGGATTGGGCAGCACGATGCCCCCTGCCGGTATCATGGCCTGCTTCCAGTTATTTTCCGTAGGAGTCATGCCCTTTTCCGCAAAATACGCCTCAATATGAGCCCGGGAAGCGGCATCCTCCACAAGCTCCCTGCCCATCACTCTGGCCGCTGTTTCCTTAGTCAGGTCATCCTCCGTGGGGCCCAGCCCCCCGGACAGAATCACAATATCCGACCGCTTTACCGCCGTCTGCAGCGTCTCGCTGAGCCGCTGCTCATTATCCCCCACCACGGACTGATAATAGCAGGACAGCCCCAGCCCGGCACATTTCTCTGCCAGGTATGCCGCATTGGTATTTACAATATTTCCCAGCAAAAGCTCCGTTCCTACACAAATGAGTTCTACCGTCATCTCTTTATTCCTCTCCCGTTTCTCCGCTCCGCAGAGCACCGCCCTTTCAGGCCTGTTCTTTCATCACCGCTTTATTCTTGATCAGATAGTCCACCAGGGACACCACCGTCAGGATCAGGGCAATCCACATAACCACATCCGTTACGATCTGCATCCATGGCCAGATCCAGGACAGGTCAATAATCATCAGGCACACCATGATCATCTGAAAGGTGGTCTTGAACTTCCCCCAGTAGCTGGCGGCGATCACCACCCGGTTATCCGCAGCAATCAGCCGAAAGCCGCTGATGATAAATTCCCGGCTGATGATGATGATGACCACCCATGCAGGAATCCGTTCCATGGACACCAGGGCGATCAGGGCGGCACTGACCAGCAGCTTATCCGCCAGAGGATCCATAAATTTGCCGAAATTCGTCACCATATTATATTTTCTGGCGATCTTGCCGTCGATCAGATCCGTCAGACTGGCAATGATAAAAATCGCCAGAGCTACAATATCGGGAATCATGCGGTTGCTGCCAAACCAGCCCGCATCCCCTCCCAGAAGCGCTATCACAAAAGGCACTATCAGAATCACACGAAATATTGTCAGCTTATTGGGTAAATTCATCTTCTCTTCTCCATTCTTTTTATTCCTCATGGCAGATCTCGCCGATCAGATCATATTCGTTGCAGTCGGTAACCCGTACCCGCACCAGATCGCCGGTCATCAATGAGGCAGAAGTGTTGACAAACAGGTAGCCGTCCACCCCCGGCGCATCCCGGTAGGTCCGGGCCACATAGACCTCCTCATCCGCCACTTTGCCCTCGATCATCACCGTCAGCACGCTGCCCACCATATCCTCTGCCTTGTCAAAGGCAATCTCCTGCTGCAGCTCCATGATCTCCTGCTGCCAGGCCTCTTTCTGCTCCTGGGGAATCTGGTCCGGCATCTCTGCTGCCGGAGTATCCTCCTCCTGGGAATAAGTAAACACTCCCAGACGGTCAAACTCCATCTCCTTGATAAAGTCCATCAGCTTCTCATGATCCTCCTGGGTCTCCCCGGGGAATCCGGCAATCAGGGTGGTGCGCAGGCAGATATCCGGGATTTCCTCCCGCAGATGCCCGATCATCTCCCGCAGCTGGGTCTGGGTGGTGCGTCTGCCCATGCGGCGCAGGATCCTGTCGCTGGCATGCTGGATCGGGATATCCAGATAATGGCAGACCTTGGGCTCATTTTTTATGGCCTGGATCAGCTCCTCAGTGATCTCCTCGGGATAACAGTACAGTATCCTGATCCAGAAGATCCCCGGGATCTGGGCAAGGGCATGGAGCAGCCGGTGGAGGCTCTTTTCTCCATATAAATCCACGCCGTATAGAGTGGTTTCCTGGGCCACCAGGATCAGCTCTTTTACGCCCTGGTCTGCCAGCTCCCGGGCTTCCCTGAGCAGTGCCTCCATGGGCACGCTGCGGTGGCTGCCCCGGACCTTGGGGATAATACAGTAGCTGCAGCGCTTGTTGCAGCCCTCTGCGATCTTCAGATAGGCATAGTGTCCGCCGGTGGTCAGCACCCGGCCCGTATCCGTGACCGGCAGAGCATCGATCTCCTGAAACATCTGAGCGGTTCTGCCCGCCAGCACCTGCTCAATGGCATCTGCAATCTGCGTAATGGCCGTGGTACCCACGATGGCATCCACCTCGGGAATCTCCTGCTGGATCTCCTCCCGGTAGCGCTGGGCCAGACATCCGGCGGCCACCAATACCTTGAGCTGGCCGGTCTTTTTCAGCTCCGCCATTTCCAGCAGGGTGTTGATGCTCTCCTCCTTGGCGTCACCGATAAAGCAGCAGGTGTTTACCACTGCGATCTCACACTCGTTCTCATCATCCGTAAAGGTATATCCCTTTTGCTGCAAAAGTCCCAGCATATCCTCCGTATCCACCAGATTCTTGTCGCAGCCCAGAGAAATAAATAGTATCTTCATATCAGAATCTTCTCACAATCCCTGTTATTTAAGAAAGGAGAAATACTCATAACTGAACATTTCTCCTCTCACCTTACGCTTCCTGTCCCTCTGTCTCCGGTGCTGCTGTAAACTGCTGCTCCGCCTCTTCATCCTCAGCCAGAATCTTGATCTTTCCCTGATTCAGCTCTTCCACAGCCACCGATAGGGGTTTCTTGCCGGCAGCGTTCACCAGGGGCTCATCACCGCCGATGATCTGTCTTGCCCGCTTGGAGGTGGCCATCACGATGGAATACCGGCTGTTGACCACAGGCGCTTCTCCCTGCTCTACCTCACTGTTTACTACTTTCATTAAATCGGAATAAGATGGATGTAACATTATTCTGCTCCTTTCGA
>JAGANP010000010.1 GCA_017624175.1 Lachnospiraceae bacterium
AGGAGCTGTCCGACAATAGGGGCAGCTGCTTTGCCCAGGTGTATGAGCGGATTATGGGAAAGGCGCTGCAGGAAACGGCGCTGCAGGAGCAGGACAGGCAGCTGTTTATGCAGTGTATGCTGGATCAGGGGGGCAGCGACGGGGAGGCCGGTGTGCGGCTGCTCCGCCGCAGGCAGGAGCTTTTGCAGGAAAGGATTGCCCGGCTGGAGGCAGAGAACCGTGAAAAGAGCCGCATGGCAGTGGGATTGGGCACTTTGGGGGGGCTTTTGATTATTATCATCTTGTTGTAACGATTCAGAGCCCATTCGCAAAATCGCCTCTGGGAGGCTTACAGGATGGCATAGAGAGGAAAAAAATGGGTGTGAGTCTGATATTTAAAATTGCAGCGGTGGGAATATTGGTAACCATATTGAGCCAGATACTGAAGCACAGCGGACGGGAGGAGCATGCCTTTCTGATCAGTCTGGCCGGATTGATCCTGGTGCTGACCTGGATCGTCCCCTATATTTATGACCTGTTTGCCACCATACAGTCCCTGTTTGATCTGACGTAGGGGAACGAAATGCTGCGGTACTAAAATAAAAGGGGGCCTATGACCTATGACAGAACTGATTAAAATAGGAATCCTGGGGATCCTGGGAGTCATGGTTGCGGTGCAGTTCAAGGCCACCAAACCCGAATACGGGATCTATATGGGGCTGGTGATCAGCATTCTGATATTCGGCTATGCGGTGAAGCAGTTTGCCGGTGTGCTGGAACAGTTTTCAATGGTCCGTAAATTTCTGGGCAGCGGGGAGAGCTATCTGACGATTCTGCTGAAAATCACGGGGGTGACCTATATCTGTGAGTTCAGCGCAGGAATCTGCAAGGATGCGGGATATGGGGCCATTGCAGAACAGATTGAGGTTCTGGGCAAGCTGACGGTGATGATGGCAGGGCTGCCCATCCTGCTGGCGGTGATGGAGCAGATCCAGACCTTTATGCGATAGGAGGAGCCATGGAGGGAATAACGATAGATGTGATCTGGGAGGAATATGGACTGGGGCAGCTGCAGCAGGAACTGGCCGGACTGTTCCCGGAAAGCGGTATTTCCCTGCAGCAGCTTCTGTCCCAGGTCATGCAGGGCGATATATTGGGAGCCTGCGGCAATATTTTAAATGCAGTGCTGGGAGATGTGAGCGGCCAGCTGGCAAACATGCGCAGTATCCTGCTGTGGCTGGTGATGCTGGGCGTTATCTCGGCGCTGATGAGTCATTTCATGGAGATATTTGACAAGCATCAGATTGCGGATATCAGCTTCTATTTTATGTATCTGCTGCTGACGGCGGTGCTTCTGGCCTGCTTTGGACAGGAAGCGGAGGTGGCGGCCGAAACCATGGAGAACATCCTGCTTTTTATCCGGCTGCTGGTGCCCACTTATCTGCTGGCGGTGGGAGTGGCCAGCGGGACCACCACCGCCGGCGCCGGATATCAGCTGGTGATGGTGCTGATCTATGGGGTGGAGCGTGTGCTGATGGGTGGGCTGCTGCCCTTTATCTACAGCTATGTGCTGCTGGCGGTGGTGAGCGGAATCTGGATGGAGGAAAAGCTTTCTCTGCTGATGGAGCTGCTGGAAAAGGGGATTAAGGCGGCCCTGAAAGGAGCTATCGGTGTGGTGACCGGCATCAGCATTATCCAGTCCGTCCTCACACCGGTCATTGATTCGGTGAAATCCTCTGCGCTGCAGAAAGTGGTGGCGGCCATTCCCGGTATCGGCGGGGCTGCGGACAGTGTGGCCTCTCTGGTGGTGGGGTCGGCGGTGGTGATCAAAAACAGTATCGGTGTGCTGCTGCTGCTCCTGCTGGTGGGCATGTGCCTGGCGCCGCTGCTGCAGATTCTGTTTATTGCCTGCTGTCTGAAGCTGGCAGCGGCAATCATGGGCATTGTCAGCGACAAGCGGATCACTGCCTGCACCAACAAGGTGGGAGAGGGGAGTATGCTGCTGCTGAAAACCATAGGAACGGCCCTGCTGCTGTTTCTGATCTGCATATCGGTGGTGGCTGCGGCAACCAATCGTGGGTTGTAGGAGAAGGCGGCTGCGCAGAACAGGAGGCTTTATGTTAGACGGATTGTTAAGCAGTATACGGCAGATCGGGGTGTTTATGATCTGCGCACAGGCGCTGATTCATTTTAAGCCCAAGAGTTCCTATGAAAAGTATTTGAAGCTGCTGGTCAGTGCCATGATTCTGGTGCAGCTTCTGAGTCCCATAGCGGCGTTATTTATCGGCGAGGAGGGACAGGGGCTGGAAGAGAGGATTGCTGCCTACAGCAGCTCCTATGAACAGGGGTTGGGGGAGGCGGCGCTGGAGGAATACCGGATTGAACAGCTTCGCAGACAGCTGCTGGCGGCCCAGCTGGAACAGCTGGATATCGGGGTGTCGGAAACCGGGGCTTCGGCGGAGCAGCCGGAGGAGGCGGCACAGGACGGGGGGCAGTCGGAGGAGCTTCGGATCCGGATCGATCCGGTGAATATTACGGTGCCCTGATGCGGAGAGAGGGAGGACGGACATGGAGGAGAAAATAAAAGGCGGGTTGGCGAAATGGCTGCGCAAGGATAATCTGCTGATTCTGCTGTTGCTGGGCATATTGCTGGTGGTGATTGCCCTGCCCACAGAAAAAAGCGGTGGGCAGGAAGAGGGAGCGGTCGGAGAGGCTTCAGGCGGCGCAGGGAGCAGCTCGTCCGGCATTGCCGAGAGCACCGGCATTACCTCCACGGAGGAGTACACGGCCTATTTGGAGAGACGGCTGGAGGAGACGTTATCCCGGATCAGCGGCGTGGGCAGTGTGCAGGTCATGATCACGCTGGAAGCCACGGAGGAATTGGTGGTGGAAAAGGACCAGCAGACCCAGAGCAGCAATACCACCGAGGAAGACAGCCAGGGGGGAAGCCGCTATGTCTATCAGTCGGACCGGTCGGAAAACACCGTATATCACAGCTCCGGCAGCAACGAGCCCTATGTGGTCAAGACGCTGATGCCGGAGGTGTCAGGCGTGGTGGTGGTGGCCCAGGGGGCGGGAACGGGGCAGATCAGCAAAGAAATTACGGATGTGGTGCAGGCTCTTTTCGGCGTGGAAGCCCATAAGGTAAAAGTGGTGAAAATGGAGGGCAGTGTGAATATATCCGAATAAGCTCTCATACAATGAACTAGTAAAAGAAGAGAGCAGAGAAAAGGGAGAAAAGTGTGAAAAACCTAATCAAGAAAAATCAGCTAATGATTACCGCACTTGCGATTATGCTGGCTATTGCAGGGTATCTGCAGTTTGCGGGAACCAATCTGGATGAGGAATATCTGGCCGATGATGCACAGACGGCAGAGGTGGCAAATACAGAAGGCGTAATCACGGACAATGCTGTGGCAGGACAGTACAGCATCAACGATATAGACGGGATGCTGGATCTGTCCGAAGAGGATCTGGCGGTCTCCTCGGTGACGGAGATCGAAAGTCTGGACAGCGATGCGGATGTGATCGTGGATGACTATCTGGACACAGGTATGGTGGTGGGAGAGGCGCAGCCGGAAGAGGATGAGATCCCCGGTGAAGCCGTTTTTTCCTCCTCAAACGGAGTAGCCATGCTGTCGGAAGCCAAGCTGTTAAAGGAACAGGTGCGGGCAAAGAATAAGGAGACTTTGCTGGAGATCATTAACAGCGACGGACTTTCGGATGAACAGAAGCAGGAAGCGGTAAATACCATGGTGGAGATGACCGCTATTGCCGAGAAAGAGGCGGCTGCAGAAATACTGCTGGAAGCCAAGGGCTTTTCGGATGTGGTGGTCAGCATCAACGACGGCGCTGTGGATGTGGTAGTAAATGCACTGGAGCTGACGGATGCACAGAGAGCCCAGATCGAGGATATTGTGAAGCGCAAAACGGAGATCAGCGCAGAAAATATCATTATCAGTACCGTAGTGCAGGAATAATTTAGTGTACAATACATAAATTTGTGGTACAATGTAAAATGCGAACTATACAAAAAGTGAGGAAGAGGTATTGAGCAACAAACGAGTGTTTTTGATTGTACTGGATAGCTTTGGGATCGGGGAGATGGCGGATGCGCTGCAGTATGGGGATGAGCATGTGAATACCCTGCGCAGCGTGGCAGCCAGCTCCTGTTTCCATGTGCCGAACCTGGAGCGGCTGGGACTGTTTCAGATCGACGGGGTGGCCGGGGAAGAGGTGATCCGCAGGCAGATGACGGTGCCAAAGGAGCAGATCATGGGCAGATATGCCCGGATGGCGGAGCTTTCCTGCGGCAAGGATACCACCATCGGACACTGGGAGATCGCCGGGCTGGTATCCCGGAGGCCCCTGACCACCTATCCCCAGGGCTTTCCCCGGGAGATTCTGGAAGAATTCAGCCGCCGCACCGGCAGGGGCGTGCTTTGCAATCTGCCCTACTCCGGTACCCGGGTCATACAGGACTATGGGGACGCCCATATGCAGAGCGGGGATCTGATCGTCTATACCTCTGCGGACAGTGTGTTTCAGATCGCCGCTCATGAGGAGATCGTTCCGGTGGAGCAGCTGTACGAATACTGCCGGATCGCCCGGGAGATTCTGCAGGGAGAACACGGTGTGGGACGTGTGATTGCCCGGCCCTTTACCGGCCCCGCAGGCATGATTTTTCCCTGGAGCCCCCGGGAGTGACCATGCTGGACCAGCTGTCCCAGGCGGGAAAGACCGTGATTGCCGTGGGCAAGATTCAGGATATTTTTGCGGGAAAGGGCATTACCGAGCATGTATATACCGGCGGCAATGCGGAGGGAATCGAGCGAACCCTGGAGTACCTGGACCGGGACTTTGAGGGACTGTGCTTCGTCAATCTGGTGGATTACGATATGCTGTACGGACACCGCAGGGACGTGGAGGGCTATGCCCGGGCGCTGACTGCCTTTGATGAGAAGCTGCCCCTGATCCTGGAGAAATTGGGACCTGAGGATCTGCTGATGATCACGGCGGATCACGGCTGCGACCCGGCCTATACCCGAACCACGGATCATACCCGGGAGTATACGCCCTTTTTGCTCTATGGGCAGGGCATTGTCCCCGGCAATATGGGCACCCGGGATACCTTTGCGGATATCGGGGCCACGGTGCTGCAGTATTTCGGCATCACCCCGCAAATCGCCGGAGAGGGGCTTCTTCCCCATTAAGGGGAACGATAACAGGAGATGCGGATGCCCTGAGATCGGCAGCTGCGTCTTCTGAAACCGGAAGAAAACAAGAGGAAAGTGGACTTATAGAGAATAAGTATGCATTTAAGTCCACTTTTTCCTGATAAAAAGTGGACCCGAAAGACAAATTTCAGGATATAGGTCCAGAACCCATGTCCTGAACAGGGAAAAAGGGGTCAGAAGTGGACCTAAACAGCCGGTTTTCCTATAGAAGTCCAAAATGCATAGAAAACGAAACCGAAAAGGCAATTACTTTCACAAAAACAGATTTGGAGGATGGATACTCATGAATGAATATACAGAAGAAATCAATCGTCGGCGAACTTTCGCCATTATTTCCCACCCGGATGCGGGTAAGACCACGCTGACAGAGAAATTCCTGCTCTACGGCGGAGCCATCAATCTGGCGGGCAGCGTCAAGGGCAAGGCCACGGCCCGGCATGCGGTGTCCGACTGGATGGAGATCGAGAAGGAGAGAGGTATTTCCGTTACCTCCTCCGTACTGCAGTTTGCCTATGACGGCTACTGCATCAATATTCTGGACACCCCCGGGCATCAGGACTTCTCGGAGGATACCTACCGCACCCTGATGGCGGCGGACTCTGCCGTGATGGTCATTGACGCATCCAAGGGCGTGGAGGCCCAGACCCGCAAGCTGTTCAAGGTCTGCGGTA
Organism: Lachnospiraceae bacterium; assembly: GCA_017624175.1. GTDB lineage: Bacteria > Bacillota > Clostridia > Lachnospirales > Lachnospiraceae > Acetatifactor. Next base: position 5,888 of record JAGANP010000010.1, read on the forward strand.
TGCGGGGGATTCCGATTTTTACCTTTATCAACAAGATGGACAGGGATGCCAACGATACCTTTGACCTGCTGGATGAAATCGAGAAGGAGCTGGGCATTGCCACCTGTCCGGTGAACTGGCCCATCGGCTCCGGCAAGGGCTTTAAGGGGGTGTATGACCGGGAGGAAAAGGCGGTGTACACCTATTCGGATACGGAAAAGGGCACCAAAGAGGGAGAGACCACAGTGGTGCCGGTGCAGGAGGAAAGTGTATTAAGAGAGCTGATCGGGGACGCTCCGGCGGACAAGCTGCTGGAGGAGATTGAGCTGCTGGACGGCGCCAGTGCGGAGTTTGACTTAGAGCAGGTGCGCAGGGGCAAGCTGACCCCGGTATTCTTTGGCTCGGCTCTGACCAATTTCGGCGTGGAAATCTTTCTGCAGCATTTCCTGCAGATGGCCACCAATCCTCTGCCCCGCAGAGCGGATATCGGCCTGATTGATCCCACGGAGCATGAATTTTCCGCTTTTGTGTTCAAGATCCAGGCCAATATGAACAAGGCCCATCGGGACAGAGTGGCTTTTATGCGGATCTGCTCCGGGCGCTTTGATGCCAATATGGAGGTGCGCCATGTGCAGGGGGGCAAGGTCATGCGTCTGTCCCAGCCCCAGCAGATCATGGCGGATGAGCGGAAAATCCTGGACGAGGCTTATGCGGGGGATATCATCGGCGTGTTTGATCCGGGCATCTTTTCCATCGGGGATACCCTCTGTATGCCCAAGGAGAAGTTTACCTATGAGGGGATCCCGACCTTTGCACCGGAGCATTTTGCCCGGGTTCGGCAGGTGGACACCATGAAGCGCAAGCAGTTTACAAAGGGCGTGCAGCAGATTGCCCAGGAGGGCGCTATTCAGATCTTCCAGGAATTCAATACCGGTATGGAGGAGATCATTGTGGGCGTGGTGGGCGTGCTGCAGTTTGATGTGCTGAAGTACCGTCTGGAAAATGAATATAATGTGGAGATCCGTC
>JAGANP010000011.1 GCA_017624175.1 Lachnospiraceae bacterium
ATGGAGCAAAAGCAGGGCCGGGGAACCGGGATTGCCGTATTCGTCATAGTGCAGCATCAGGCACCTCCGTTTCCAATCTCTCCAAAAAAACTGTCAATTCTTATAGCACAGGGAAAATCCCTTGAAAAGGTAAAACTGTCCTAATCAGGGCTGTTTCTTAGCCAAGCGTAAGATTTACCGGAATATTATAAATAATCCGTTAATTGCAAAGCAGGGGCGAAACCATCAGCTTCCTTTCAGCGTCAGGAAATATAGAAGTATTCAGGGAGGGAAAGCTGTGCGAAAGACAAAAATCATTACCTGGCTCCTGCTTATTGTGCTCCTGCTGTCCGCCTGCGGAAAGGGGAAGGACCGTCCGCATATGGAAACTGCGGCGGAAACAAAAACCACGGATACCAAGACATGGACAGGCCAGGGCGGCAGCTATGCCGCTCATTTGTTGCCGCTTGCTGACTATGCCGGCGGCTATCATGATGTTTACGCTCTGCTGCCTCAGGGGGAGCATGTATACTGCCTTGCCTGGAACTATGACGATGCAGGCTACCACCTGTTGGCAGACGGGACGGAGATAGGAACCATATCCGGCGGCATTCATTCCATGCACGCATCCCGGGACGGCCTTTGGCTCCTGAGCGACGAAGAGGGCGGGATGCGTTTGCAGCTGATCTCCCCGGAAGGGGAGCCGCTGCGGGACATCCTTTTTCCACAGCTATCTTCCGTCTCGGTAGAGCAGATGCGGTGCATGGAGGACAGGCTCTGCTTCATCAACAGCGGCCAACTGCTGGTGATGGACGGGGAAGGGCAGCAGCTCAGCACAGCGGCACTGCCGGCGGCGGAAATAAAGCTGCGCCTGTCTGCCGGCGGACAGATTTATGCCGTTGCCGGCAGCCCGGAGGGCAGCAGCTTTTACAGCCTTGACCGGGACAGCGGCCAGCTTACCGCCGCCTTTCAGGCTCCGGCGGGCACCGTTTATGACGGCGGGGGAGAGGACCCCTTCCTGCTGAAAACCAAGGACGGCCTGTACCGTCTGACTGAGGATGGAAGCACCCAGCCCATCGTCATCTGGGAAGAATGCGGCATCAGTATGGGGGAACTGTACGGCGTTTTTTCTCTGGGCCTGGGGAGATACGTCTGCCGCACCATGAGCGGCTATTTTGAACTGGTGCCGGTTGCGCCGGAAGACATTCAGGAGAAAATCCAGCTGCGGCTGGTGACGGTTTTCCCCGGTGGCTTCAGCGGCCTGTCAAAAGCAGTGACTGCCTTCAACGCCCAAAGCGAAATCTACCAGGTGCATCTGGAAGATTACAGCCAGGGCATGGCGCTGGATCAGGAGCAGGCCCAGCTGCGGTTGAACACGGAGATCATCAGCGGCAAGGGGCCGGATATGATCTGCTTTGAAGGGCTGCTCTCGCCCTACCCCTATATCGGAAAGGGGCTGCTGGTGGACCTGAAGCCGCTGATGGAACAGGACGGGGAAGTCCACCCGGAGGACATCCTGCTGTCAAAGGCACTGGAGCATAAGGGCGGAATCTACCTGATGGCAGATTCCTTTGCCCTGCCCACCCTGGAGGCCCGTGCCGCCGACTTTCCGGACCGTTTCGGCTGGACTCTGGAAGAATACCGGCAGATCGACAGCCAGCTGAAGGACGGCCAGATGTGCATCTATAACCTGACCAGGGAAAACTATCTGAACGGAGTGGCTTCCAGATATATCCGCCACGCGGTGGACTGGGATATCGGCACCTGTGATTTTGATAACGCGGAATTTAAGCAGGTGCTGCAGACCGCCCTGGAGCTGCGGGAGACGCCGGAGGATCCCAACAACATGGTCTTTGGTCCCGGTGAACCCCAGGTCGCCGCGGGGA
>JAGANP010000081.1 GCA_017624175.1 Lachnospiraceae bacterium
CATGGTTCTGTCCCGAATAGCCGGTGCAGTAATAGCAGGGAATCCCCAGCTGCTGCAGCAGATACTGAAGTGCCCTGGCGTAACCGGCGCAGACGGTCTGGCCGTTTACCAATGCACTGTAGGCGCTCTGGCTCATGGAGGCATTGCTCTGATACTCCACAAGCCCCAGCAGACTGTCATGGACGTACTTTTCTTTCTCATAATCGTCCGCCAGATTCCGGGCATTGTCCAGAATGCTGTTGGCCCGGGTCTCAAAGGTGATTTTGGAATCCTCCAGATTGTCCGCCGTCTCGTTAAACTGCAGGGTGATCTCCACGCAGTATCCGTCCCTGCTGTAGCGGCAGCCATATCCCGTCTCCAGCCAGAACAGCTCCGGGTGGTCATTATATACCGCCTCAAACACGGTTTTCAGGTTGCTGACCGTGATCTGCTGACTGGGCTTAAAGGTCTTGTTGAGCTTATTCGCATTGGCGTAAATCTGCCGGTACAGCGCCTGCCCCGTCCCATCCAGCATCTGATAGTAGGGATACATCAGACTGTCAAAGCCCAGGCCGTCGCCGCTCTCCCCGGTGGTCAGCTCCTCTTCGATCTTATCCGCCTCATCGGCGTCTAACTGGGTAGTGGTATCCGTTACCGGCGTATACCCCGTCTTGTCCGACAGTTCCTTGGGGGTCTCCACAGTTTCCTTGTTCGGAATCACATAGCTGTCCGTTGAAAAACCGCTTTTTACCACATAGATATCAATCTGGGTGCTGGTCTTATCCGGATCCACCTGCCCGGGCTGATCGGGATCGGGGGTATGCTCCGCCTCCCAGGACAGGGGCTCGTCCATCAGCGGCGGCGCTATGGTCGGCTCCGGGCTGGCCTGGGACTCCTGTCCCTCGCCGGATTCGTCCGTCCGGCCGCTGCCGCCGGTATAGGTGCCGTCCTGGGGATCCCTGTCCTGTCCGCTGCCGTCCAGCCGTCCGCTCTCCCCGTTCTCCAATACCTCTAAAAGCCCGCTGTCCCGGTCCTCGCCATAGAGGATATCCGCCAGCCTCTCCGTGGCAGTGGGGCTGCAGGCGATCCCCACCACCAGTGCGAACAGCAGAATGATGCATATACATAAACCATAAAAGATTCTCTTAATCAGTTTCAGAACCGCCACCTCCTGCCGGTTATCTCAGAACCCGGCGCAATATTTCATCTTCCTCCAGCAAACGCTTCGCCGTCTCCCGGTACTGCTCCTCATGCAGATAGGTATGACGGTGGGGCTTGATGGAGGGAGCCAGATCAATGGCCCTGCGGAAATCCTCTTTTTTCATTCCCAGAGCCGCCACATAATCCCAGAAGCCCGTATCCGTAAAAATCGTATTGACCCGCACATAGCGGTGCTCCTGCACCAGGGCCATCAGATAGGTGGCAATCCCTACCTGAATGCCGTGCAGCTGGGGCTGCTCCAGCAGCTTGTCCAGCGCATGGGAAATCAGATGTTCGCTGCCGCTGGTAGGGGCACTGCTGCCGGCAATTTCATTGGCAATGCCGCTCATGGCCAGGGAATCCAGCAGCTCCCGCAGGAACAGTTCCTCTGTAATACTCTGAAAAGGGGTACGCACAAAGCTGTTTACCGCCTTTTTGGCGATCATAACAGCGAAATCATTGACCTTTGTATAGCCCGCTGCCGCCTCAAACTGCCAGTCATACAGAGCAGTGATCTTGGAGACCATATCCCCGATGCCGGAATAGATAAAACGCTCCGGCGCTGTGCGGATCACCTGGGTGTCCACAATGATTCCGTAGGCCAGTCTGGCCGGTACGCTGGTACGTTTTCCCTCCACAATCAGGGAAGCGCTGGCGCTGGAAAACCGTCGCTGGAGCTGGAGGTGGGTACGCTGATAAAGGGAAGATTCCGCAAAAATGCCGCATACTTCCCCGCATCAATCACCTTGCCCCCGCCGATGGCAATGATGGCCTGCACCCTGCCCGGCAGCGTAAATGCCATCTCCACAATATCATCTATACACACCGTATCGATCTCCCGGTATTCCAGCACCTCGATACCGGCGGCTTTCAGGGAGTCCATCACCTTCATGCCGAAGAGCTCAATCAGTCCATTGCCGAAATAGATCACGGCATTCTTAAAATCTTCTTCCTGCAGATAACTGCAGATATAATCCAGGGCGCCTGCACCCACTTTCAGAATCGCCGGTATTGCAATACTTTTGCCTGCTGCCGCCATAATCCACTCTCCTTAAAACAGGGATAACTGCTCGAAATCCTCTGCCTTTTCCTCAGAAACTGCCACCCTGTCCGTGATCAGGATCTCCAGACTTCTGCCGCACTGCCCGCAATGACAGTATTCCTTATCCCGCCCTACAATATTCCTGCTGCCGCAGCCCGGGCACACCGCAAGCTCCTCCCGCAGGCAGCTGACCGTAATTTTTTCCGTCATAACACTTCCTACCTTTTATCGCCGAATAACCTGTTTTCAAATTCCTCTTTGGGCAGGGGTCTGTCAAAGTAAAAGCCCTGAGCCATATAGCAGTTGTTTTCCTTTAACAGCTTCACATGCTCCATGGTCTCCACACCCTCCACAATGCATTTCAGCCCCAGCTCCTGGGCCATGGCAATCACATGCTTCAGCATAATCTTGCTCTGCGCCGCATCCCCGCTGCGGTTCCACAGAAAGCCCTTATCAATCTTCAGCACTTTCCAGGGCAGATCCTTCAGCAGATTCAGGGAGCTGTAGCCAATTCCGAAATCATCCACAGAGGTGCAGATCCCCGCCTGCTGCAGGCCGGTCACAATCTGCTTTAAATCCTTGAAATCCGCATCCGTGGTGGTCTCCGTCAGTTCGATCTCAATATATTCATGGGGCACCTGGTACCGGTCAACGATCTCCATGATCCGATCCAGCAGCGACGGATCCCCCAGATGGCATCTGGACAGGTTCACAGACACCCGAACCACACGGCGCCCCTCCTCCAGCCATCTGCGGATATCCCCGCATACATGCTCCAGCATATAGAAATCCAGGGTACAAACCGCCTTGCTCTGTTCCAGCACCGGGATAAAAACCCCCGGCTGTATCATTTCTCCGTTATGAACCCAGCGGCACAGCGCCTCCGCCCCCGCCAGCTGATAGTTCTTCAGCTCTACCTTAGGCTGATAATACACCAGAAATTCTTCATTCTTAATGGCATCGGGGAAAAGATTTTCCAGCTGCTTCATATCCTTGAGATGCTGCATCAGGGCTTCGTCATAAAATACATAGGGCACATCCCGCACATTTTTGGCGGTATCGTGCGCCACACTGATACAGTCCATAATATCTGTGGAGCTCTGGCAGTCTCCGGGAATCATATAGTATCCTGCCGATGCGGTGATCAGGATTTTCTCTCCGCTCTCCGCATCATAGACAATCCCCTTGCCCTTTAAATGCTCCTTGACCTCCTCCAGGTACTGCTTATGGAACAGTGCAGCAAAATTATCCCCGCCGATGCGGCACACCATGTCCCCCTCTGCCAACAGCTCCTGCAGCCAGACAATGTACTCCCGCATAACCGCCGTCGCCCTGTCCCGTCCAATCTGCTTATTTACCGTGGAGAAGCCTTTCAGATTAAAATAGCAGGCCGCATATTCGCCGATACATCCCCGGCTGATATAAGTGTCAGCCTGCTTCGTCAGATAATTCAGATTATAGATCCCCAATTCCGTGTCACGGTAGGTGATATATTCTGCCACCGCCATCACATGCATACGCCCGAGAAGCATATGCAGAAGCTCCAGCATGGTGCCGATCCTTTCCTTTTCCTCTCCGTTCCAGTCCTCGTCCCCCATCCGCTGCAGTACCCGGTACTGCAGAATATGGCCGCCGTCCGCCGTCTCCTGACGCCGGATACTCCTGCTCTCATCCGGCTGCCCGTCGGCATAATAGATATGCCTGCTGCCGCTCTCCTGCGGATTATCGCTGTTACAGACCAGAACACAGAGCAGCCCTACCCGAAGCAGCTGCGCCATGGTGTTGACTGCTTTGCCGATCTTCGGATCCCGGTAGCTGCTGATCTGCTCCGTCCCTCTTATCAGTTCATCAATCGCATGAATATATGCTTTGTCTGTTTCCACCCTGGCCTCCTCTCCCCCTCATTACCCGATATACAGCTGCGGAATCTCCAGCTCATATACCGTCCCCTCTTCAGGATTGCTCCTGACACTGATCCTGCCGGACATTCTCTGCACCAGATATCCGCTGAAAACCAGCCCCATCTTTTCCCCCGGCACTTCCTGTGTCAGACGCAGGACTCTGCTGCTCAGAGAACGGTTCCGGCTCTCCGTTTCCTCCTCTGAAAGGCTCTGTCCGTACTGCAGCCTGATCCGCAGCTCCAGCGCATAGGTGGTCTTCCGGCAGTCCGCCCTCATCCACACTGTTCCCTCTCCGGCCTCCTCGGCCACATACTGCACCAGACGTCCCAGCAGCTGCCGCAGCTTGCCCTGATCCCCGTACAGCTGGTCGGGAACCTGACTGTCAATCTCTATCAGCAGCTGACAGGCATGTTCTATCAGCAGGGAGGCATTCTCCTGCCGCACACCCTCCAGCAGCTGGGACAGACCATATATCTCTTCCTGCAGACTGATATCGCCCTCCGACATGCGGGCGTATTCCACCGTGTTCTGTATGGAGGCGGACATATCCTCGCTGGCCTCCATAAACTGCTGCAGGGTATCCGCCATCTCCCGTGGATCCTGTCCCTCCAGCGCTCTGCGCCCCCACTGGCCCAGATCCAGCATCGTCTTCTGCAGATCCGCATTCATATTGATAATCAGCGCATTCTGGGCCTGGGCAACCCGTTCCAGACTCCTGCTCTTCTGTAGGGCCCGATAGTTATACAGCGCCACCTCTGACAGAATGCTGGCCATATTGGTCAGAAAAGCAGCCGCTTTCTCCACTTCCTCCCGATCCAGCAGCCGGATATTCCTGGCTTCCTCCACATAGGCATCCTGGTCCAGCCCCAGCTCCGCAGCCACTCTTCTGGTCGCCTCTTCATCCATCGGCGCTACCCGCACCTGTCCGCCGATAAAGGAACCCACCATACTGCCATCCACCATAATCGGCGCAGCAAAATCAATCAGCCCCGCATGGCAGTCATATACAGAGGGTTTTCCCTCCGCCAGCGTCAGCATGGCCCCCCGCTTATCACATTCCTCACAGCGCCTGCAGCCCACCTCCGACTGTCTGGTCATATCCATACACAGCCGGGTAAAGTTGCTGCCCTCTGTCACCGGCACTCCCCGCTCATCCGTGGTCAGGGCTGCCATGCCGGTAAAGTCGGATAAACTGTCCTGCATTTTCTGCAAGATTTTCACATCGATCAGATCCGTTAAATGTAGCTCCTGCATACTCCGTACCTGTCCCTTCCGTTGTTTCCATTATATTCCCTGCGGCATCAATAATCAAGCCGCATTCTTACATTTTTTCCATAGCCATTTTTTCCATAACCCCAAAAGATGTGCCGTACCGCTTTTTAGCAGTTGACAAAATACGGCTTCTGGGTTAAAATAACGTTGTTATATAAATCTACAGGAAGGTGTATTTTATGACGAGAAGAGCCGGCAGTGATCCGGAAGAAACAAAAAAGCAAATCCTGGAGGCAGCAACGGAAGAATTTTCTGACCATGGGTTCAAAAACGCTTCTCTCCGCCATATCTGTGCCCGGGCCGGGGTCACCACCGGGGCCCTGTATACTTATTTTCAGGATAAGGACGCCCTGTTTACCAGCGTGATCTCCCCCGTTACCGACACGATCCTGCAGCTGCTCAGAAGCCATTATGAAGCAGAGCTCGCCGCTACTTCGGAAAACACCCTCAGCGGGGAGGATGAGGATATGCAGGCTACGCTGCAGATCCTGCACTTCTACTATACGCATAAGACTCTATGCCAGATGCTCCTGCAGAATCAGGAACACCCGGCTGTTACTGCCTTTTTTGATGAGCTGATCCGGTGTATGGACCGGCACACTCTGCGTCTGTTTCAGCAGATGTCGGGCAATGTGCCGGAAAATGAGGAATCCGCTCCGGATACCGGTGCGGTTCACTGGTTCTCCCATATACAGGTAGACGCCATATTGTATCTGATCTCCCATGATCTGGATCCCCGGCAGGCAGAGCAGCTGCTGGAAAAGATGATCCGTTTTATGCGGGCAGGGTTCTTATCCGTCTTTCCGTCAGAATATACCGAACCATAATATACAAGGGCCGAAAGGCTCTTTTTTATATAACAAAATATAACATCGTTATTTAAAAGGAGGCTATTATGTACATTCAAACGGAAAATCTCAGAAAAAGCTACGGAAGCGGAGACAGCCGCATGCAGGTCTTAAACGGCATCTCCCTGGAGGTGGAAAAGGGCCGGATGTGCGTCATCCTGGGGCCCTCCGGCTCCGGCAAATCCACACTGCTCAACGCCGTGGGCGGACTGGATATCCCGGATGGGGGCACCATCCGGGTGGGCGGGCAGACCATCACCGGCCTTTCCCCCTCGGCCCTGTCCGAATACCGGCGGGAGACCCTGGGCTTTGTGTTCCAGTTCTACAACCTGATTCCGGATCTGACGGTGCGGGAGAATATTCAGGTATGCCAGTATCTGTCCAAGGCTCCCCTGCCCATGGAGGAGCTGCTGGATACGCTGGGCCTGACCGCCCACCAGCACAAATTCCCCTCCCAGCTCTCCGGCGGCCAGCAGCAGCGCTGCGCCATTGCCCGGGCGCTGATCAAGAATCCGGCCCTGCTGCTCTGCGATGAGCCCACCGGCGCTCTGGACTCGAAAACGGCAAAGGAGATTCTGATTCTGCTGGAGGAAATCAACCGGAAATACGGCACTACCATGCTGATCGTCACCCACAACAATGCCATCAGCAGCATGGTGCATCAGGTCATCCGGTTCCGGGACGGACAGATTCAGGAAAACTATGCAAACCCCAGCCCTGTCCCTGCGGCAGAACTGACCTGGTAGAAAGGAGACAGACAGATGCAGACTCTATTATTTCGCCGCACGCTGCGGCAATTAAAAGCAAATCTGCTGCGGTATCTGGCGCTGTTTGTGCTGATTACCGCCGCTATGGGAATCGTGGTAGGGGTGGTGGGCTCCGCAGAAAGCGTGATCCATACCGTGAATGAGAAAGCCGGGGTCAACGGGCTGGAGGACGGACAGTTTGCCCTGTTTGCGCCCCTGACCCGGGAACAGCAGGCAGAGCTGGAGGCTCTGGGCGTCACCCTGGAGGAGTGTTTTTCCCTGGATTTTTCCATGGAGGACGGTTCCACCCTTCGCCTGATGCAGAACCGGGAAGCCATCAACCGGCTGGAGCTCCACAGCGGACGCAGTGCGGAAACGGCACAGGAGATCGTGCTGGAGCGCCTCTATGCTGCGGCGCAGGAGCTCGCTGTGGGCGCTGCTGTCACAGTGGGCGGACAGGATTTCACCGTCGTCGGCACCGGCACCACCGCCGACTATGACCTGTGCCTGCAGAACCGTTCGGATATGTCTGCGGACGGCAGCGTCTTCGGCACCGCTTTCGTCACAAAAGAGGCCTATGAAGCACTTCTTGCCGGCGGGGAATCGCTGCACACCCAGGAGTACCGCTACAGCTACCGCCTGAATGATGCGGTATCCCAAAACCGGCTCAAAAGCTTCCTCTCGGAACTTACCATCGCTCCTGAACAGGTATCCGGTATCTATATTCAGAAGCTGCCTCTTCTTCTTGATTTTGTACCGGCACAGGACAATCCCCGCATCAAGGCCGCCAATGACGATGTGGAAATCAATATCCGGGTGGGAATCCTGGCGGGCGCTCTGGTCATGCTGCTGATCGCCTATGTGATCTCCGTCTTTACCGTCCACTCCATCGACCAGGAAAGCGCCATGATCGGCGCCCTCTATGCCCTGGGCCTGAAGCGCCGACAGCTTATGCTGCACTATTGTGCGCTTCCGGTGGCGCTGTGCCTGCTGGGCGGCATCCTGGGCACGGTTCTGGGGTATTCTCCCTTTATGCTGCAGCAGATGGCCGGGGATACCTTTCGCTATTTCTCTATTCCGGCCATTGTCCCCTTCCATAATCCGCTTCTGCTGCTCTACGGGCTCCTGCTGCCGCCCCTTGCCGCTTTCCTGGTCAGTGTCCTGACCATCCGCAGACGGTTAAGCCGCACGGCCCTGTCCCTGCTGCGAAAGGATACCGGAAACAGAAAGCTTTCCCGGCTGAGTCTATCCCATATGCGTTTCACCGGAGCCTTTCAGCTGCGGCAGCTGCTTCGGGAAAAACGGAGCTGCTTTGCCGTGCTGGCAGGCATCTTTCTCTCCCTGCTGGTGCTGATCCTGGGACTGAACTGCTATGTGCTCTGCCATAACATAGAAATCAACACAGTGGCGGACACCCGGTATGAATATCTTTACCAGATGAAGTATCCGGAGGCGGCTGTACCGGAGGGAGGCTATACGGCTTATATCGAGGGGCTGAACCGGGAGATCCTGGGCTATGACATGGAAATCAGCATTATCGGCCTGACGAAAGACAACCCGTTCTTCCCTGCCATCACCAGTCAGCGGCAGAACGAAATCAGCATCTCCTCCTCCGTTGCCGACAAGTTCGGCCTGGAACCGGGGGAAGAGCTGCTCCTATGGGACCGGCTGGAGGAAACGGTCTACACATTTACCGTAACAGAGGTGGTCCCCTATTCTCCGGGGCTCTGCGCTTTTATGGATATTGACAGTATGCGGCAGCTGTTCGGCCGGGAGGACGGTTACTATAACGCCGTCTATGCCGACCATGCACTGAACATCGACCCGGAGCGGCTGTATGCCGTATCCACCAAAGCCGACGTGGAAAAAAGTGCATCCATTTTTCTGACCATCATGACGCCCATGATCACCACCATGACCGGCGCCGCCGTCCTGATCTTTCTCATCGTGCTGTATCAGATGACAAAGGTAATGATCGACCGGTCCGCAGTGAGCATCTCGCTGATGAAAGTCTTTGGCTACCGCAGCCGGGAGATCCGCAGGCTGTACCTGGACGGCAGCTTTCTGCTGGTGGCAGCGGGCACGCTACTGCTCCTGCCTCTTGCCAAGTGCCTGATGGATACCGTCTATCCCTCCTTTGTGGCCAATGTGGCCTGCGGGACGGATTTCAGCTGGCCGCCGCTGTTATACCTGGCCGTATACCTGGGAACCATTCTGGGATACCTGGGAATCCGCACCGTCCTGATGGGGCGGCCGAAAAAGACCTCTCCCGCTGAAATACTCAAAAACCGGGAGTAGCCGGAAAACTTCACATATACAAAGCCCGGAACGCTCCCTGAAGAGCAGCTCCGGGCTTTTTTCATCCCTGCATCAGCTTTCTTTTATTTATCCTTGGCATTGGGATAGATCTTTTCCAGCCTTGTATCATCGAACCGCTCGTCCATGATCCGCTGCCAGCCGTACTGTGCCGGAATGTTTTCCGCCCTTTGGGCCTGCCGGACCAGCGCCATACTCGATACGATCATATTGCAGCACATGAAAACGACCAGGAGCCAGGAGAGGAGCTTCCCGCATCTTACCGGCACCTTTTCGATCCATGCGGAGACCCGGGGATAGAGCCCCTTGATCCAGACCACGGCAGCAATCCCCCAGAAAAAGCAGTACAGCAGATTGATCCTGCCCCCCAGATTAAACCGGATATGACTATAGTCCCAGAATACTTTTCCGAAAAAAATCTCCGTAAAAACACTGCAGATATATTCGTAGGCCCCTCCCAGTACGGTTCCTGCGAAAAAGATTACATGATCGGATTTATCCCTGTATTTATGTAAAACCACCGTTCCCATGACAATCGCCAGCCCCCAGACGATGCTGAACGGCCCCCAGACCACGCTGCTTCTGCTCATCCATTTCCCCATAGTGATCCGGCAGAATACCGTCTCCGTCAGATCCCCGAGGAAAGCGCCTATCACAAAAAGCCATACCAGCTTATAGAAGCTGCAGCCGTAGGCAAAAACGGTTTTCTTTTTTTCCTGCGCTTTTACCTGTGCGGCATCCGGGTAAGCCCTTTTGATCCGCTTCTCTATCCCCGCATAGATCTTCTGACTGAATGCGGCGGTGAATCGGATGAACGACCTGTCGAGCTTCTTCAGCCGCCCGGATTCCTTTGTATTTCCCCGGAGTACGGCCAGCGTAGCCAGCATGTCAAGAACCAGCAGGATTACAAGCCACCAGATCAGGATTCTGTTCCAGGGCCAGGGAATCATTTGCAGCACGCCTGCTCAGAAACCGTTCATCCATTTCATCATTCCCACGGCGGCAAAGCCCCAGAGCGCAGAATCCGGCAGCGACACATATTTTCCGATATGCCAGCGCCTTTTGCTGTAGTCCCACCAGCTTTCGTGATAGACCCTTTCAATCACCGTTCCTGCCAGCCACCGGAAAGCTACAATCATAATCACAGAGCCGATGTACAGCCAGATTCCCCGCAGCTCACTGCCGAAAACCGTGATAAACACGGCGGCCAGACCATACAGGGAGCAGAACGGCAGACTGATCAGACCCCGGTTTACAAATCTTTTTTCCTTAAAAGCACCTACAATGGTTTCCCAGATCCACCCCAAAAAGGAGTAGACGAAAAACAGCCAGATTAATTCGTATATTGAGAAATTCATATTTACTGCTCCCTCTTCCTCTATTGTAGAAAATGCGCTGCGCCAGCAGAACCATTGTACCATAATTCTGTACGCTTTCAATGGATTTCTCAAAAATCCCGCAGAAAAATGCATGCAGCGTAAAATCCTTGCCTTTACGCCACATGCACCTTCTGTCTGCATACTGCTTTTAATTCAGATAATCACCCACAGGGCTTGTGTTGTACTGTTTGATAATCTTGATGATAATTGAATCATCATCCTGAACGGTTTCTTCCACGATCTTATACTGGGTATGGTTCCGATCCAGAGACTTCTTGTACTTTTCTACTTCTTCCCTTACCATTTTTGCTGCATATGTATGACCCAGATCCTCTTTCAGCATAAAATGCAGTGTCTGACAGATACAAGCGGACTTCACTCGCTTCACTTTGCTCACCTCCTCCCGGCGGTCAAAGGTCCATGAAACTTGACGCCATGATAAAAAGCGTGCGGAAACAACTGGATTTACGCAGTCATCGCCACACGCTGTAATATTATTTTAGCAGAAAAAATTTTTTAACGTCAAGCAGAAAAAATATCCTTTTTTGCCGGATTATCAATTACGGCCCCCTCCTTTTCAAACCGGGAGCCATGGCAGGGACAGTCCCAGGTGTGTTCCCGGGGGTTCCATTTCAGGGCGCAGCCCATATGGGAGCAACGCCGGAGGGCAGGGGTGAGGAGATTTACTCCGGCCTCCAGCGCATTCCGGAAAAGCTGGGGCTTAACCATGCTGCGGCTGGGGGAAAACACTTCTGCCCAGTCATTTGCCTTTCCCTGTACCAGATCGCAGAGGAGCAGCGCCGAAACCATGGAGGAGGTCATGCCCCACTTCTGAAACCCGGTGGCCACATAGAGCTCCGGCGTGGATGCAGCATACCGCCCGATATAGGGGATGCCGTCCAGGCTCATGCAGTCCTGGGCAGCCCAGCGGTATCGGATCCGGGCATCCGGATAGGCCAATGCAGCAAACTCCTCCAGCTCCCGCCAGCCCCCGCCCTTTTTTCCGGTGCGGTGACCGCCGCCGCCCAGCAGAAGCAGATCCCCATAATTGCGAAAGGACAGGCCGTCCCGGGCCTCATCCAGATACATCCCGTCCACCCTTGCCGCCTGTTCCAGGCCCAGGACATAGGAGCGTTGCTGGTACAGCTTCAGGAAATAGCTGCCGTGCCGGTTGATAAAGGGAAAATGGGTTGTCACGATAAATTGCTCCGCCCGGATCCTCCCCCGGGCGGTAACCGCCGTCCCGTCCTGAATATTTTCCACAAAGGTATGCTCATAAACCGGCAGCTTTTCCGCCGCACCGGCCAGGAATTTCAGGGGATGAAACTGGGCCTGCCGGGGGAACCGGACGGCCCCCTTTACGGCAAACGGCAGCGGAAGCTCTCCGGCAAACTCCGCCGGAAATCCCAGCGCATTTACTGTCCTTACCTCTTTTTCGATCTTCTCCCTGTCCTCCCTCGAGTACACATAGGCGCTTTTTTCTTCAAAGTCACAGGGATATTTACCGGCCAGCTCCCTGTAGGCTGCCAGCGCTTTCTCGTTGGCTTTCAGGTAGAGCAGAGCCCGATCCCGTCCCAGGCTGCGGACCATTTTCTCATAGATCAGCCCATGCTGGGAGGTGATCTTAGCCGTGGTATTTTTCGTGATCCCACTGCCGATCCGCTCCCCCTCCACCAGCAGGCAGTCCACTCCCGCCTGTTTTAAGAAATAGGTACACAAAACGCCGCAGAGACCGCCGCCGATGACGAGTACATCGGTTCTGGCATCTCCCTGCAGCGTTTCAAATTCCGGCAGCTCTATCGTATCCGTCCAGACTGATCTGTTCATAACCATCCTCCAAGCCTAAAGCATTACTGCTAGTATGCCTATGGAGTGTCCCGAATATACTTATGAATCCGTCTTTTCCCCCAGCCAGCCGTACAGGCACTTCATCAGCTGTCCGATATCCAGCGGTTTTGTCAGATGCTCATTCATTCCCACGCTCCTGCTTCTGCGCACATCCTCCTCGAAAGCGTTGGCCGTCATGGCGATAATCGGAATCTCGGCGGCATCCCTTCTGGGCAGGCTGCGGATGGCAGCAGTGGCCTCATATCCGTTCATTACCGGCATCTGAATATCCATGAAGATCAGGTCATAGTAATTTTCCCCCATCTCCGCAAACCGCTCCAACGCCTGCTGTCCGTCCTCGACGCTCTCCACCGTCACCCCGGTCTGACCGATGATTTCCTCGGCAATCTCCCGGTTCAGCTCATTGTCCTCCACCAGCAGAATCCGCTTTCCCGTCAGCGCATGCGCTCCGGTCAGCTCCGTCTCCCGGTTCTCCTGCTCCCTGTCGTTTCCGGCAATCTGGTTGAACAGATACACCAGCCGGGACTTAAACAGGGGTTTGGAGATAAAGCCGTCCACGCCTGCATTGCGGGCTTCCTCTTCCACGACGCTCCAGTCATAGGCCGACAGGATAATGATCGGAACGTCCGGCCCCACTCGCTTTCGGATCTCACGGGCGGTCTCCACGCCGTCCATTCCCGGCATCTTCCAGTCCAGAATCACGGCAAAAAAATCCTGATTGATCCGGTGCTGTTCGCCGACCCGTTCCACAGCCGCTTCCCCGCTCAGCACATATTCCCCTTTCATCCCGATGTTTTCCAGGATCAGACAGGTCATTTCCGCCGCCGCTTCATCGTCATCCGCCACCAGCACCGGCAGATCCACCAGCTTCTCCGTATCCGGCGCCGCAGTATCCGCCAGCCGCAGCGTAAGCATGACGGTAAAACGGGTGCCTTTCCCAACCTCGCTCTCCACCGTGATATCCCCGTTCATTCTGCGGGCAATATTTCTGGCAATGGTCATTCCCAGACCCGTTCCCTCGATCTTGCTGACCCTGGAGTCCTCCGCCCGGCTGAAAGGCTCGAACAGCCTCTCCTGAAACTCCCGGCTCATGCCGATCCCGTTGTCCCGGAATGCAAATTCATAACAGCCGTAACCGTATGTACCGGAGGGCTTCTCATTGATCTCCATCTCAATACTGCCCCCTGGCTGCGTATATTTCACGGCATTTCCCAGAATATTCATAAAGATCTGCTGCAGCCGCACAGAGTCGCCGATCACCTGCTCATGCTCCACATTGGCAATCCGTACATGCAGCTCCTGTTTTTTCTCCTGTATGGCAGGTCGGATCATGGTCACCAGGTTCCCCACCAGGTCGGAAAGGTTGATCTCCTCCTCCGCCAGATCAATTTTCCCGGATTCAATCTTACTCATATCCAGAACCTCGTTGATCAGTGACAAAAGGTGCTTGCTGGAAACGGTAATTTTGCCCAGACAGTCCGCCACCCGCTCCTGGTCATCCAGATACCGGCTTGCTATGGCCGTCATGCCGATAATGGCATTCATCGGGGTACGGATATCATGGCTCATCCGGGACATGAACTCGCTCTTGGCGGCGTTGGCATGATTCGCAGCCTCGCAGGCTTCCTTTAATGCCTGCTGCTCCCGCTCTTCCCGCAGCTTGCTCTCCGTCACATCCTGCGCCACATAGACCGCCCGCTTGGGTCTGCCGTCCCCTGTCGTCTCCGCCAGAACCACCGTTGCCCTTATCCAGGCTCTCCGCTGATTCCCGTCTGGCAGCATACGGTACTCAAAGGCCGTCAGCGGATGCTCCCTGCTCAGCGTATTCCGTAGATTCCGGCTGTTCATATGCGACATATATTCCTCCCGGTCCTCCGGGCTGACAAACTTGGAGGCATAGGTCCGGATGGCCTGTGAGATGTTTCTCTCATCTCCCAGCACGCTGCCGACCTCCGCTTTCTGCGTCACTACCCGGAACGTATCCTGCTGGAGATCCATATAATAGGTGGCAAAAAACATGCTGCTCAGGCTGTTGATGATCGACGCTTTTTCCAGGGAATCCCGGCGTATATTCTCCTCGGCCAGCTTTTCCGCAGTGATATCCCGGCCCAATATATTGACCGTCACCTGATCTCCCTGCCGGATATACAGCACATGCTCCTCCACCTACCGGACAGGGGTCCCCCGATGCTGGTACTGGCATACTTCTTCCTTAAAATCCTGTACATTTTCCGCTTTCTCCCGAAGCTTCTCCAGAGAAAGCGCCTCTCTGAACCGTTCCTGATCCTTTTCCGCTACCGACTCCTCCAGGGCCTTTTGAATATAATAAGCATAATCCCCCTCCTGGCGCCTGCCCGGATTATCCTCCCCCAAGTAGATCCTCTCACAGCTTCCGGTCTTCAGATTCACCGTACTCAGAATGCTGTACTGGGATTTGATAATGGCCGCCATTCTCCGGTCATTTCGGGTTCGCTCCTTATCTCTTTTCGTCCGCTCATCCACATCCTGAAAGGCCAGGATCGCATACCCTCCCTGCCTGGGACTGTCCTTAAAGTAAGCGGACACGGAAATATAACGCCATTCGCCGTGCAGCAGCGCCCGGCACACCAAATTACGCTTCTTTTCTCCTTTTTCCCATGCCTGCCGCAGGGCCTCAAGGGAGAATTTTTCTGCGAACTCTACCCGATCCTCCGGGGCGATATTGCCGGAGCCTTTCCCGGTAAAAATGGTATCCCACAGATAGATGTCTGACCTTACCACCCGTCTGACCGTTTCTGTGGTCTGTACGATGTTTACGCCGCCGCTCTGCAGATCCACCACATATATGGCAAAGTTCATCTCTCCCAGGGAATTGATAATCTCCTGATTCCGTTTATTGATCTCTTCCAGCTCCAATCCATCCCGGAAAGAATCGTGTACATCCTTGACGTAAATCATGACTTTCTGATGATCATCGGTATAATCGGCATCCGGGACAACCTCCAGCGTATGCCATCTGAACCTGTCACCCACCCTGCGGCGGTAGATGCAGTTAAGGATCCCCGCACCGTTCTTCAGTTCCTCCCGCATCCTCGATATCTGTACAAACTTCCGGTACCGCTCCACATCCTCATCATAGATATAGCCGCCTGCAGCCACTCCCTCCAGCCAGCCGGAGAGGGATTCCAGATGCCCCTGCATGTCCTGAAGCTCTTCCTCATCCACCTTGACTGCCGTGTACTCATCCGTATTCAGATTTCCCCGCAGCACCTTATGATAGACATAGTTCGCCACCTCCGCATAGGGCGTAACTGCAATCATAAACGCCGGGATTCTATCCTCCCACATCAGCCTGGTGGCCGCTATTTCCACTGCTTTTCCGAATGGATCGTCATAGTTGATGGAGCGGGCCTCCTGTTTATCTCCGATATGGAGCAGCGGACAGTTGGCACAGGTGCCCTCCCATATTTCATGGCAGACCATCCCGTTCTGAATATTCGGTGCCACCTCCTGAACTCTCCTGTTGTAATACAGAATCTCATGATTGTCCTCCCGTATTACATATACGGCAGTCATCTGGAGTGCATCCAGTATTTTCTCATAATCCGCTATATTCACTGCTATTCCTCCGCATCCATCACTTTTTGCCAGATCTTATCTTGTATTATAGCACTATTAAAATACCGGCACAAGAAGTAAAGTTCTGCCTGAAAAACGGTCAAAAAAAGAAGAGGAGTCCCATCCTCTTCCTTTTGCTGCACTTAATCG
>JAGANP010000012.1 GCA_017624175.1 Lachnospiraceae bacterium
ATATTTTCGGTCAGTTCCCTGCCGCTTGTGCTTTCGATGCCCGGATAATTTACAATCTCGGAGGTAATGGTAATCTGCCCGCCAAAGGTTTCCTTCTCTATGACAATGACCCGATAATGTGCCCTTGCCAGATAGATCGCTGCCGTCAGTCCTGCCGGACCGCCTCCGATAATAACTACATCATATAATTTTTCATTATTCTCACTCATTTGATTCCCCATGCATACCCCAAGTCCGGTCCGTCAAACTCCTCTCCTGCCTGCGAAGCTATGCAGGCAGAACAAGAGCCGTACCCTCCAGACTCCCCACATTGTCTGCGTCTCTGCGTTTACAGCTGTCCTACCAGATCCAGACTGGGCTTTAAGGTCTCCGCTCCCGGCTGCCATTTTGCAGGGCAGACCTCGTCCCCATGCTCGTGTACGAACTGGCTTGCCTGGAGCCTGCGCAGCAGCTCGTCCGCTTTTCTTCCCACATTGCCCGCAGTTACCCCTTAGGCAACGATCTTTCCCTCCGGGTTGACAATAAAGCTGCCTCTCTCCGCCATGCCGTCGGCTTCAATATACACTTCAAAATCCCTGGAAATCTCATGGGTGGGATCCGCCAGCATCGGGTATTTGATCTTCTTGATCCTTTCCGAGACGTCGTGCCACGCCTTGTGGACGAAATGGGTATCGCAGGAAACCGCATAGATTTCACAATTTGCGGCCTTAAATTCCTCGTACTTATCGGCCAGATCCTCCAGCTCCGTGGGACAGACAAAGGTAAAATCCGCCGGGTAGAAGAAAAAGATTCCCCATTTCCCCAGCACATCCTCCTTTTCCACTTTCTTAAAAGCTCCGTCCTGAAACGCCTGCACACTGAAATTACCGATTTCCTTGTTGATCATTGACATATTCATTCATCTCCTTTTGCTCTTTTTATAGGTTTTTCCGGTTTCCACCGGCCTATGCTATCTATAGTTTCTCCCGACATGAGATGAATAAACCTGTCTTTTATTATTTTTAATAGAAATTCTCTCTGATCCTTCTCATTTCCTCCCAGACGTTATCCCCATAATTGCTTACCAGCACGGTAATGATGTTTTTCCCGGGATGATATTCCGACAGAAAGCTGACTCCCGGATCACAGCCCTGAAAATAGGGAATGATAGCATCACCCCTATCCATAATCCATACGCCATATCCATAATATCCCTCTTCCGCATCCCGGCCGTCACCGCTCTGCCTGCTCAGCATCCTGGCAACCATATCCGCAGAAAGCAGCTTCCCGGATATCAGTCCCTCCCAGAAACGCAGAATATCGGTCACGGTAATAAAGGCGCCGCCTGCACCGGTTCCCTTTGCATCCACGCTATAGATATTGGTACGGTAATCATCTGTCGCTTCATTATATATGTAGCTGCCGGCGCAGCCTGCAGGCAGGCGGTCCAGCTCATTATATCCTGTTTTCTGCATTCCGCAGACTTCAAATACATTTTTTCCAAGATACTCGTCAAATTCCATCCCTGTTATTTTTTCCAGAATCATAGCCAGCAGCACATATCCCGTATTATTGTACTGAAACCTCTCTCCCCTCGGATACATCATTTCCCTGTGAATAAACAACGGCAGCAGGTCGGCATTATGACGAATCTTATAATTGGGGAAATCCGTCCATAATTCCTCATATTCCTCCATAATGCTTTCATCAAAATAATCCGGCACCCCGGATGTATGCGTAAGAAGCTGCTCCACCGTTACCATTGGATCTATTTTCTGCAAATCAATATCCAACAATTCCCCCAATGTATCCTCGAAATGCAGCTCCCCTCTCTCTATCAGCTGCAATATTCCCACAGCCACAAATACTTTTCCGGCGGAAGCACTGGCAAATCTGGTTTCCAACGTGTTGGGGATCTCATTGGCCAGATCACGATAGCCTGTGATTCGCTGAAACAGGATCTCCCCGTTCTTCACAATAAGTTCAGCTCCTCTGAAATCTTTCTGCAGCTTATTTTCTATATCCATCATATTCTATAACAACCCTTCTTTTTCATGTTTTCGGTCATATGCTATTTAGAATTCTGCTTTTCCTAGAACGTCCACCCGATACAGGGCATAAATCCGATTTTTTCATAAAAGGGATTACCGCCCCCCGTCATATGGGTAGCTCCTAACGGCTTCATCCTGCGATAGAGTTCAGAAAGCGCTGCGGTGGCCAGCCCCTTATGCCGCTGCTCGGGCACTGTACACAGCGGCTCCATGTACGCCAGCTGATTCTCCGGTGTCCACCACATGCCTGCAAAGCAAACGTATTCCCCTTTCCCGTTCTCAATCGCCACCGGATAAAGAGGCGTTGCATGAGGCGCCTGCATAATTCTGTACATATCCTCGCATTGACCATCCCAGGGGCCTTCCTCCTGTTCATGGTCAAAGCCCTTCCAGCAGCACTCGGCAACCTTCGCATAATCCAGCTTCCCGGGTTCCACGAAGCCAAAGCCCTCCGGCAGGGGATAATCCAATTCCCGTGAAAAATCAAATACCTTATCGTTATAGCCAAAAGCTTTGACATATCCTGCTTTCTGTGCAGCCTCCATAACCGCATTCTGTCCTTCAAAAATTACCAGTCTGTGCTCTCCGTCAGGTCTGGGCATATGCTCCCCCGCATAGGCAACCATCTCCTGAGCCAACTCCTCGTAACCCGGCCGCAGGCTGAAATAGACATCACTTGCCGGGTTTTCATGAAACACGAAAGCAACGATCTTCCCGTCCTCCTCCCATATACAGAACCTGTGGGTATAAGAGATATCCATCCAGGAGCTTGACAGCGCATACTCCAGAAAGGGGGCCGGTACCCCGTTGCGCCAGTCCCGCTCATAGATTTCCACCATAAATTCTCTGATTTCCATAAAGTCACATAAGATTTTAAAATTCCGTTTTGTAATTTTCCGCATTGTTTTTTCTCCTCTAAAATGTTTTCATTGTTTGCGCAAGATAAACCAATGAAAAAGACGAACCATTCAAACCTGAACAATTCGTCTGTATTCCACACAAATAACGCCCCATATAAAAGGAACCGGGTTTATGGAATGCTCATCAGTCTATCTTTCAGGCATCAAAAATAAAATGCACGGCTGCGCATCTCATTAATTGTGTTCTGCTATCTTTGATAGACTACTGAATCATCCTTTCACCTCTTCCTGCTTGATATTCGTATCTTAACACAGGGAAATCGGTGTGTCAACGAAAAAGACCTGTTCCGCCTTATCCGTTCCTGTTTCCCCACTGATTTCCCTTACCCTGCGTGGAAGCTGCCGCCGTTCCCCGTTCTTTCAGGTACAGCTGCACCCGGTTCTGGATCAGTTCCGCTGTCATCCCCGCATCCTTTATGCCGTCAAAATAGTCCTTTACCTCCTCCATAATGATCTCCTGGATATAGCTGCTGTCCCCTGTCACCAGCACGCACTGATCCAGAATTTCCTCATACTCCTCCTGCCAGGAGCTGCCGTCGGGCTTGGTTTCCAACAGATAATAAGTGTAATCGTCCGTCCGATACTGCAGGCTGTTCTGTTCCCAGCTGGTGCTGACGATCCGGTCCCCCAGTATGTCTCTGCGCACAAACTGCAGGCTTTTGCTCTGATTTTCCTTACGGAACAGGTACTCCAGGAATGCATATACCCGCTCGGGCTGCTCCGTCTGCCGGTTCACCACCAGATAATGCTCTGTCTGCCAATAGCTGCCGGTACTGCCCTCTGTCGGAAATCCCACCAGGTGAACGCTGCCGTTAATTGCCGCCATATTGCTGCTGAAGATGGGAAAATCCGACAGATCCTGGATCACCGCAATATAGCTGCCCTCCTCCAGCAGCTCCTGGGGCAGATTACTGCTGATCCCCAACTCAATGGGATTATCCTGATAGTACTTTGCCAGCTCCAGCACCCGGATAAACAACGGATCTTCAAAATTACAGCTTCCTTCCCCGGTATCCAGAAAGGGCGTATTCCCCATATCCTGGAAAAGCAGCATCCGCAAGATTTTATATCCGTTTATATAGCTGTTGGCCTGAACGATGGGATAGGGAATCTCCGGATGGGCGTCAATCACATTCAGCAGTTCTTCCAGCGTCCAGCTGTCCCCCTCCCAATACTTATCCGCCGCCAGCATGGTTCGGCCCCAGGCTTCCGGCGCCAGACCAATCTGCCGACCGTCTATCAGACCGCCGTCCAACACACCGGGATACACGCTCTCCAGAATCTCCTCAGACAGCACCTCTGTCAGTTCCGCCAGTACGCCCTTTTCATACAGGATCTGCATGTCTTCCGCTGAGACATAGTAAATATCCGCCCCTTTTCCCGCCGCCAGCTCCGCCAGCATCCTGCTGCGGTAGTCCTCCTCATCCCCCACCGGAGACTCGATCTCAATGGGGCGGGTCAGATCGCTCTTAGAAAACTGCACCGCACTGTTTTCCAGATAGGAATCAGGATCCGTAAAGCTGACCAGCCGCAAGGGATCCGACTCCGGCTTTTGGGTTCCCAGTCGACATATCACCGCCTCACCTTCGCTGGTATCAATGACCACCGGCTCCCCGTCCGCTCCCTGGATCGTATAAATGTAAGAATCTATACTTCCCAGGCCCAACTGGCCGTATTTCAGGCAGCAGTCCCTTTCCTCTGTGACCAGATTGCAGCGGTGCAGTCCCTTTTCCCTATCATAATAGTACAGGTATCCGTCCTCCGTCAGCATACCGCCGTTAAGGCTGACACTCCACACATACCCGTCGATGGCTGCCAGCTGTCTCGACTTCTGCTGCGCCTCATCATAGAACACCAGATAGTAAATAGCTACCGTTCTCTGCCATATAAATACCGGATACCCATCGGGGGTTTTGATGGCAAAATACGGCTGCAATGCGCTTCCCTGCACCATCACTTCCACCAGTTCCCCGCTCTGATCCAGGATATATACCTTATCTTCCGTATGTCCGAAATACTCCTCTCCCTTCAGTTCCCATCTCAGCAGATTCAGATAGTAATAGCCCTGACTGTCAACAAAGACTTCATCTGTACAGGGAAACGATCCCCTTTCCCCAACGCTTTCCCGAATAAAGGGATACAGATCCAGCCGGGAAAGGATTTCTCCCTCAGGAGTAAAGTGTATTGCCTCATAAGCCAGGGTGCTGGGAACTTCCTCCTTTGTTTTCACCCGGAGAAAAAGCACCCATTCCTGCTCATCCTGTATATCAAAATCCTCTATGTAACAATCATAACCCTCATACTCCTCCGGACATGGCAATTCCAGGGATTGATGCCAAAACTCCCCGGTAAGGGCGTCATAATAGTTCATATAATAAAAAAATTCGGAATCGTAATCACTGGTCGTGCAATATCTGTCCAGTTCATAGATCCTGTGCCCCCATACTTTATACGTGGTATAATGAAGCCTATACTCTCGCTGCGTTGTACTCTCCAGACCCTTAAGATATTCTACCGCATATAGATTATGCGCATTTCCTGCGGACTTCCCGATCTTCCACTCTGCGTTCCGCCAGTCAAAGACCTGAGACTCTCCGGCTGTCTGATCCGGCAGCCGGTTCCCGGTTTCCTCCTCTATGGCCTGCACAACGCCCTCCTGTGCAGAAGTCTCTTCCGCCCCGGAACTGCTCTCCTGTAAATTCGTCTCCCCCTGTTCCTGAACATTCTCCTGCACAACCGTCTCGCTCTGTCTTGCGACATCCTCCTGTCTGCCGCAGGCACACAGGCATAGAACGAGGATTACCATCACCCGGATAATACCCTTTTTTTTCATAGCGGCTATACTCCCCTCACTGCACGAATTCTATCTCTGAGATATGCAATCGGGCATTGAAGAACACGCAATATGTCCCCAATGCCCGATACACTGTTTCCCTTAATGACTTACACTGTGCGAATAGGTAGTATACTCATTCGTTGCCAATACCTCATGACAGGCACGACAGATTGTAACCCTACGATATGTTGTATATGTTACCGTACAGATCACCGTCTTTCCATCTACGACTACACTATGGTCCTCTTTCCACTGCGCCACCTGCACCGTCGGTTCATCATACCCGCTTGCATGATTACAGTCTGAAGCCGCACTCACCGCCATCGGCGCTGCCACACTGCCGATCACCAGACTTACTGCCAATCCCACTGCTGCCAGAAATCTCTTCGTTCTCATTGTAACCCCTCCTCTTTTCCCGCCTGCTAATCCTGAGCCTTACCAAATTCATTCAGGAATATATATTTTAGTTACGTTTTTATTTTATCATCTCTCTTTTTAATCGTCAACATTTTTTATACCTATTATTTTAATATAAAACATTCGCATGCATTACCACGCCCCACAAAATTCCCGTCTGCATCTTCCTCCTACAGCAGCGGTGCAATAGCTTTCATCAGAAAGCCAACAAGCTTCACCGACTTTTTCTCCCTGCGGATTGTCTCAGGCGTCACCCGGCAGCAAGCTTCCTTTGTGGCCTGAAAATCCGCCTCGATCTGCGGGATGCAATCCGTCTCATACATATAGGCGGCGCACTCAAAATGGTGGTACAGACTGCGGTAATCCAGATTGATGGTTCCCACCACCGCTTCCCGGTCATCGCTGACAAAGCCCTTGGCATGGACAAAGCCAGGGGTATATTCATAGATCTGTACGCCCGAATCCAACAGAGACTTATAATGGGTCTTGGCCAGCGCATAGGGGATCGCCTTGTCCGGGATGCCCGGCATAATGATGGACACCTCCACGCCCCGCTCTGCGGCGAATTTCAGCGCCGTCTCCATCTCTCCGTCCAGAATCAGATAGGGAGTCATGATATGCACATACCGCTTGGCCCGATTCAGGATATCCATATAGACCCGCTCGCCCACCTTATCCTGATCCAGAGGGCAGTCCCCGTAGGGGACCACATAACCGCCGGTCTGCACCGCCCGGGCGTCATAGGAAAGATAGGGCTCAAACTCCGCATTCTTTTCATCAATATTCCACATCTGCAGGAACATCAGGGTAAAGCTTTTCACCGCTTCCCCCTTTACCATTACCGCCGTATCTTTCCAGTGTCCAAACCGTTTCTTTCGATTGATATACTCATCCGCCAGATTTACCCCGCCGGTAAAAGCCGTATGCCCGTCAATCACCAGGATCTTCCGGTGATCCCGGTAATTGTAATGGGTGGAAATAAACGGAGTGACCGGGGAGAACATCTTACATTTGATGCCCAATGCCCTGAGGCGCTTGGGATAGTCATGGGGCAGCAGGGCAAATTCGCAGCTGCCGTCATACAAAAACCGGATCTCCACTCCCTCCTTGGCCTTGCGGGCCAGAATCTCCAGTACCTTTCCCCACATCAGCCCCTCACTGACAATAAAATACTCCATAAAAATAAAATGCTCCGCCTGTTCCAGCTGCCGCAGCATCTCCTCCCATTTTGCCTCACCCAGAGGGAAATAGGTGACTGCGCTCCGGTTATACACCGGATAACAGCCGCTGCGCTGAATGTAACGGGCCAGATTGGCGATCCCGGCGTCTTTTTCCTGCAGGGACTTCATAACCTCCTCCGACTGTGGGATGCTCTCCCTGGTCCGGTCAATCAGCTGAGCGGTTCTGTCCTTTAACGCCCGGTGCCCGATGTTGCTCTGGGTATACACATACAGCAAAGCCCCAAATACCGGCATCACCATGATGACAATCAGCCAGGTGATCTTAGCCGTGGGATCCTGACGGCTGTTCAGCAGGATGAGGGCCATCAGTGCCGTAAATACTATGGTAGCCCCCCAGAAATGCAGCAGGAAATCCGAAAACCGGAAAAACATGCCAAACAGCAACAGCAGCTGCAGCAGCAGGAGAAGCAAAAACAGCCCCAGACGGCTGAATAACGCATGTATCAGCCCTTTCTGCCCCTTTTTCAATAATGTCAATCCCTTTTCTTCCTCTTCTGTCTGCATTGCTCTATCTCCATCATCTCTATTTTTTCCTCCATTACAAGGTAAAGTATGTCATCTTTATCCCCTCGGGATCCCTGGAATACTTATGAATCACTCTGCCGTAAGGAATATTCTTAGGCAGGAAGACATTCCCCTGCATCGGATAATTGACCTGCCGCAGTTCCCCGTCCGCAATCTCATAGACATTCAGATAAGAAGTGGACGCCGCATCCATATAGCCCTCGGTATAGGTCATGGAAAACATTACCTTTTTCCGGTACCGCAGCTTCTCCAAACTCTTACGGACGCTCCGCAGAAGCCCCTTTGCAGAAAAAAAGGTCAGGATGGCCCATGTCAGCAGCAGAAGTATGCCCACTGCGATACCGGCAGTCTGCCCTTCAATGATATCGGACCCCACCAGAAAAATAAAGAGAAGCCCCAGCAGCATCAGATACAATACCCCCAGCAGAACCACACCCACCCAGTTCCTGGCTTTAGTCCCGGTGCGGCTGCTGCATGTCCTGGCCAGAGTTTTTGCCTCCTGCTCATTCATCTGCCAACTGCTGCGGTCCAGCTGCAATACGGCAGGATGCGGCAGCCTTGGCGTATCCTGCCAGTTTACTTCCTGAAAGTAAGCCGGAGGCTCCGGAGGAATCATCCCCTCAACCTCCGCAGTCAGACGCAGAGGAATATAGGCCCCGTTGTCACAGTACACCAGCAGAATCCTCTGTCCTGTGACCACCGGCGCCCCTACGAGCAGCGGATAGGCAATCCGAACCGGACGGCCCTCCTCATCCCGCAGATCGTCCTCTGCGATCAGCAGCTCCGCTTCTCCCCTGCTCCATTCCGTATTCTGCAGCACAACGCCGCCGTTGACGGAAAAGTGCTCTCCCGGCAGTTGCGCCCTGCTGCTCCTGCGGCAGCCCAGATACTGCCAGCCCCGATCAAAAACAATCATCAGAAGCGGGATACAGATCAGCCAGCATATACCCAGCCCGGCCGGCGGTATCGGAAGCACCAGCACCAGAAGTGCCCCAAGCCCGATCCCCAGAAAGCAGCCCAATACGATGGGGATCGCTCCCTTTCTGTTGGCAAAGCCGTGCAGCTCCGGCGGACAGAGCTCCAGTTCCCGGCAGTTCTTTAAAATACGGTTTTCCTCCGCTGTACATTCTCTTACCATTTTTCCTCCTCAATGCCCCAAAGGCATACTGTGTCAAAAAACAGTCTAACCACCCGTATCCGGTTAAACTGTCTGTAATCCCCGATATCCTATTTTACATACTGCTCCAGAAACTGATTCAGGGGGCAGGGACGGCCGAAATAATATCCCCGAATGTAATCGGGATCGATCTTGCCGATCTTCTCCAGCTCTTCCTCGGTCTCAATTCCCTCAATGCAGAGCTTCAGATCAATATCATGTACCATGTCGGACATATGGCGCAGCAGATTGTTTTCAAATTGATTGTTCAGCGCCCTCACCGTAAGGGATCTGTCTATCTTGATCGTATGTACATTCAGATGAAACAGATAGCGGAAATTGGAATATCCGGTCCCGAAATCATCCAGCGCCAGAGGGATGCCCTGTTCCTTTAATCCCTCGCAGAAAGAAGCAAACAGGGAGTTGGATTCCAGGAGCCCGCTTTCCGTCAGCTCGATCACCACGCTTTCCGGCGGCAGCTGATATTTTTCCAGCCCTTTTCGGATCTCTTCCAGTACATCACTTTTCAGAATCTGGATATAGGACAGATTCACGGTGACCCGGAAATCCGGAATATCCTTTCGGATCCGGGCGCATGCCGCCATTGCCTGCTCCAGGACCCAGCGCCCCACCGGAATGATCAGATTGCTCTCCTCCAGAAGCGGTATGAACTCAACGGGAGAAACCATTCCCAGCTTCTCGGTGTGAAACCGCAGCAGAGTCTCTGCACGGCTGAGCTTGTCAGCCCTCACGTCCATGATCGGCTGAAAATAGGCCTCAAAGCCCTCAAAATCATGATTGATCGCCTGCAGCATCAGACTGGTAAGCTCCCTTTTATACAGAAATACCTGATAATCCTCCGTATTATAAAGATAATATTTATTTTTGCCCCTGATCTTTGCCTCATTCAGCGCAAACTCAGACAGCTTCATCAGGTTATGATATTCATGCTCCTCTACCAGAGCAAAATCCAGGATACCGGCAGAAATCGTATAGAAGACCTCATAGTGCTGCTCTTTAATAAACCGGTCAATCCTGCTCCGTATCTTCTGATACAAAGCGACAGCCTCCTGTACGGTTCTGTTTTCCCTGTCCAGGACGATATATTCATCCGCCACAACCCGGTACAGCTTCTGTCCGGGGAGCAGCACGGACTGAATGCATTCTGCTGTTCTGGCGATAATCATATCGCCGTACTCCAGTCCCTTATTTTCATTGATTTCTTTAAAATTATCAATACCGAGATGAATCAGGAAGCCTTTCAGCCTGCCGTCCGCAGATGCGCCGATCTCCTCCTGCAGATTCTCCGCCCGCAGCAGCCCGCTGACATTATCCGCTTTCTGCGCAATGCCGATTTCATTGATGCAGCCCACCAGAAATTCCGCCTTCCCCTCCTGATCCCGGAGCACGCTGCCCCGGCATTTGATCCAGATCGGCTTGTCATCCTTTCCCAGCCAACGATACTGCAGGTTATGCGTATCCTGGCCCTGATGGAGGATCCGCTCCAGATCCGCATTTAAGACCTCTCTGTCCTCGGGGTAAACCAGTTCGTTTAACCGCTCTCCCGCATGGTCAAACCAGCTGGCGGACAGTTTGAAACGTTTTACCGCATCCTCCGAAATACAGTAGTAATCTTTCTGCAGATCCAGCATGTACAGATAATCATCCATACAGGGATTTAAAATATCTATAATTTTGTGGTACTCTTCTACCGTTATACCCGCAATCTTTTTATCCACAAAATCGCCTCCGATTATTACATCTCTATAGTATATATAACATACTTTTCCATGGAATTCAAGCAAAGTACCTTTTTTCCTGCAATGTGTCTTCTCACTCCTCCCGGCCCCGGTTTATTCTGCGGCAATTTATCCGGTAATCCCCCGGAGAAAAGCCGGTGTGCCGCTGAAACAGGTGGTGGAAAAAGCTGTTATTGGCATACCCGGCCATTGCAGCGATCTGTCTGACCGGATAATTGGTTGTGCGCAGCAGTTCACAGGCCCGTTCCATGCGCAGCTCCTGCACATACTCCTGAAAGCCAACGCCCCGGTGCTTTTTCAGCAGAAAATTGTAATAGTTCCGGTGATAGTGAAAGACCTCCTCCAGCGTGCCTGCGGTCACATCCGTAAAATGAAGCCGGATATACCGTTCCAGCTCATAGACCAGTACTTTCTCCTTGGCTTCCTGGCTGGAGCTATGCAGCTGCAGGGCATAGTGGGTACAGAGCAGGGAAAAGAGCCGGATCAGATTGCCCCGGATGATGGCCTCCCAGCCGGGCTCACGGCTGTGGTCCTCCTGTACCAGCTGCTCCAGCACCCGATCCATCTCCGGCGGTACCGTCTCCGCCCTGAGCCGCAAAAAGCTTTGTTCCTGCTTCTGGCGGCTGAGCGCATGAAATAAAAAGCGCTGCAGAGTGTCCGTGGTCTCATAGGAATCCAGCAGACTGTCCAGAAATTCCGGCGCCAGACAGAGAAACAGTACAGCGCTGTCCTGCTTTGTCAGATAGTCGGCATGTTCACAGTTCCGATCCGTAATTACGATTTCCCCCTGCTCGAAATGCTGATGCTCCCCCAGCAGAATCTGTTCAAAGCTGCCCTCCGCCACATAAAAAAGCTCCACATACTGATGCCGGTGAAAACGTCCCTGCTTCGGATAGCTGTTTCGGCTGAAACGGATCCCCTGACGGCTGATGCCGCATTCCCTGCCCTCCCTGTCATACAGGCATAACAGGGTGCTGAAGCTGCCCGGCATGCTGCGGCTTTCGGCCAGAGCCTGCCCGGCGGACGGCTCCCGATCCTTTGCCGCCCGGGCAGCTTCCCCTGCCTCCCAGAAGCCCGGCGTGCTGCGGTAGTACCGGCACCGTTCTGCAATACCGGCAAAGACCTCTATCCTGTTTTCCCGTTTCTTTCCCTGCGTCTTAACATCCTGCCCGGACATGCTTTCTCTCCCGATTCTGCTGTTCCCTTTTTTCGTGCAATTCGTCCCTTTTCTGTAGTATACTCTTAATTTGCGTCCTTGTCATTCGTCAAATTTCACAATAACATAGAAGCAGAAGCTGTTCATTCCCGGCTGTCTGCAGGCAACCGGCGGCTTATGAACGGTGAACCGGATCTATAACTATATCAGAATTAAGGAGGTTACGAAACATGAGAACCATGAATTTGGATCGGGATTGGCGGTTCCGGACGGGAACCTATTTTCAGTGTCTCCATGAGGAGGACTTCGGGAAACCGGTAGATCTTCCCCATGATTATATGATCGAGAGTGAAGTCACGGAGACGGCTCCCGCCCAGGCGGCCATGGGATACTATACCGGGGTTGTGGGCTGCTATACCAAAGTGCTTTCCATTCCCCGGGAATGGGAGGGAGACAGGGTTCTGCTGCAGTTTGACGGCGTGATGATGAACGCATCCATTGAGATTAACGGATGTGAACTGGCCCTGCACCATTACGGGTATACCCCTTTCTCCGTTGAGATTGGTTCCTGCTTATATTATGGGGAGGACAACCGGATCATGGTGCGTGTCAATCCCAGCATGCAGCCCAATTCCCGCTGGTATACCGGAGCCGGTATCTACCGGCAGGTAAAGCTGACCCACACCCCCAAGCTGTATATCGTTCCCGACGGCATTTTTGTCTCTACAAAGCGCATTGCCTTTGACGCTGCCGGAAATGCCCGGGAAGCCTATCTCTGTGCCGAAGTCACCGTGGGCAACGACACGGCCAGCGACCGCCTGGTTCAGGTCAGTGTGTCCCTTTCGGAGGATCTCAGCCGGAGCGCCAGGATTCTGGTAAAGGCCGGCCATAAGACCACGGCGAGGATTCCCCTGACCGTGCTGCAGCCCCGGCTGTGGGATGCGGAACATCCCCATCTCTATCAGGTCACCGCTGCCGTACAGGAGCTGGGAACCTTCGGTACCCGCCTGATACCGGCGGGTGAAAATGCCATGAAAGATACAGATACCACCGGCTTCGGCATCCGGACCGTCACCGCCGATCCCCTGCACGGACTGTGCATTAACGGGAAAACGGTAAAATTAAAGGGTGGCTGTATTCATCACGATAACGGTCTCTTAGGGGCGGTCTCCCTGTATGACAGCGAATACCGGAAGCTGAAAATCCTGAAGGACGGCGGCTTTAACTGTGTCCGGCTGGCCCACAATCCTCCTTCCTCCGTGCTGCTGGAGGCCTGCGACCGCCTGGGCCTGTATGTTTTTAACGAAGCTTTTGACGCCTGGGGCATTGCCAAACAGCCCGGGGATTACAGCCAGTTTTTCCGGGAGCACTGGAAGGAGGATATGGCGGCCTTTATCCGGCGTGACCGCAATCATCCCTCCATTCTCTTCTGGTCCACCGGCAATGAGATCCCGGAGAGAGGCGGCTTGAATGACGGCTATCATCTGGCCCTGGAGATGACGGAGTATGTACGTTCTCTGGATTCCACCAGACTGGTCACCAACGGCCTGTGTACCTACTGGTCCGGGCTGGATGACAAAGCGGTAAAGGAAGATGCCGGGGCAGACGGCAGAACCATCCGGCAGCGCTGGGAGGAAAACTCCGAGCCCTTTATCAGCATGCTGGATGTGGTAGGCTATAACTATATGGACGATCTGTACGAATCGGACGGGGAGCGCTACCCGGAACGGGTAATCCTGGGAACGGAAAGCTTCCCCATGAAGATCGACCTTGTCTGGGATAAGGTAGAACGGCTGCCCTATATCATCGGCGACTGTACCTGGACCTGCTACGATTATATCGGCGAGGCAGGGATCGGCAAGGCCGTGTACCTGAGTGCGGAGGAAGATACCGACCGCTCAAAGCTTTCCTCCCATATCTCCGCCTACCCCTGGCGGCTGGCCAACGATGCGGACTATGACATCAACGGAGGCCTGCTGCCCCAGGGCGTTTACCGCAGGATCGTCTGGGGCAGTGATCAGACCGGGCTCTTCTCCTATGATCCCGCTGTGTTCGGCAGGGAGGAATGGGTCTCCGACTGGGGATGGCCCTCGGTCAGTGCCTGCTGGAACTGGAAAGGCCAGGAGGGAAAACCGGTTAAGGTGGTGGTATACTCCCGGGCGGAAGAAGTGCAGCTGCGCTTAAACGGCAAAGTTCTGGGACAGAAAGCTGCCGGGAAAGAAAACCGCTATCAGGCTGCCTTTGAACTGGTATACGAGCCGGGCATTCTCAGCGCCGTCAGCTTCTCCCAGGGCAAAGAAGTATCTTCCTGCGAGCTGCGTACCTCGGGGGCGCCTGCCGCCCTGCGTCTGACAGCGGACAGAGTGACGCTCCCCGCAGACGGTCACGGGGTAAGCTATGTGTCCGTGGAGATCGTGGATGAAAAGGGCCAGGTGGTGCCCGATGCCCGGATTGCCCTGCAGGCAGAGGTCACAGCCGCTATGCGGGAGGATGCCCGGGATATCGGCTGCCTGGCAGGCTTCGGCAGCGCCAACCCCATTACCACGGAGAACTATACTGCCGGACAATGTACCACATACGGCGGACGGGCCATGGCGGTGATCCGCTCCGGCTATGAAGCAGGAAAGCTTACCCTGACGCTGCAGGCCGAGGGCTTACCGGCGGCCAGTCTGGAGATCGCCGTGGAATAAACTCCTTTTATATCCTTTCCTATCAGAAAAAGGCGGACAAAAGGCTCCGGGCTTTACAGCCCGGAGCTCACTATCCGCTCTCTTTTCTTATAACAGAAGATAGATAAAATATGCCAGATACGCTATCAGCATCAGAATTCCCCACTTCCTCCTTAATTCCATGGTTCTGAAAACCGCAATCCACAGCAGGACTCCGGCGCCCACGGCAACGAATCCATCAATCAGGAAATTTGCTTCATAGGGGACCGGCGTAATCAGTGCCGATGTACCGATCACAAAGAGAATATTGAAAATATTGCTTCCCACGATATTGCCGATGGCTATGTCCGCATTACCCTTTCTGGCCGCTGTCACCGAGGTGACCAGCTCCGGCAGGGAGGTGCCCAGCGCTACGATTGTCAGTCCGATAAAACGTTCACTCATGCCCATTGCGCCAGCAATTTCAGTGGCCGCATCCACAGTAATATCGCTGCCCCAGACCACGATCACGCCACCGGCTACAGCACCGAGCAGCAGCTTCCAGGTGCTGGTTTTCACTTCCTGATTTTCCTCCTTGCCTTTTTTCGCCAGCACAAAGAGATAAACCAGATAGGCGATAAACAGTACCCAGAGTATTCCGCCCTCCCATCTGGATACACAGCCGTCCGTATACCCCATGCCAATCAGAACGATTGTCACCAGCAGCATATAGGGAATCTCGATCCACAGGGTGGATTTCCGTATGGCCACGGGAATGATGGCAGCTGTCAGCCCCAAGATAATCAGAATATTCAATATATTGCTTCCCACCACATTGCCAATAGCAATATCCGCCGTCCCTTTCAGGGAAGCCGTAATGCTGACAGCCGCTTCCGGTGCGCTGGTGCCCATGGCCACGATGGTCAGCCCCACCACCAGCTGAGGAATCCCCAGCTTTCGGGCGATCCCGGAGGTGCCCTCCACAAACCAGTCTGCGCCCTTTACCAGCATCACAAAACCCACTGCCAACAGGAGCATTTGTATTATAATCATAACTACCTCTCCATTCTTTCTTTTGTTTTTGCCGTTTTAAAGTTCCTAGAGCTGTTCTACCTTGATCAGATTGGTATTGCCCGAGCTGCCGTCCAGCAGTCCGCCGGTCAGCACCACATTGTCCCCGCTGCCTAACTGCATCACTTCCCTGGCACGCTCCAGCGCATGATCAAACATTTCCTCCATGGTATCGTACTTCTCACATAATACCGGCGTTACGCCCCAGCTCATATTCAGCTTTCTCCAGCCCTTGGGAGAAGTCGTCATGCCGATAATGTCAATAGGGCATCTGAAACGGCTCACCATCCTGGCCGTATGTCCTGTCAGGGAATTGACCACAATGCACTTGGCATTGACATCTATTGCCATGGCACAGGTTGCATGGGAGACTGCATCCAGGTTATTCTTGATGACAAACTCTGTGGTCTTGAATCGCTTATCATACTTAATACTTTTTTCCGTAAACGCTATGGTCTCCACCATATTTTTCACTGCTGCTACCGGATATTTACCGGAAGCCGTTTCTCCGGAAAGCATCACGGCAGAGGTACCGTCATACACCGCATTGGCTACATCGGAAAGCTCTGCTCTGGTGGGTCTGGGATTGTGGATCATGGACTCCAGCATCTCCGTGGCCGTGATTACCCGTTTTCCCAGCAGACGGCATTTGCTGATCAGATACTTCTGGACGGACGGCACCTCCATGGCCGGAATCTCCACTCCCAGATCCCCCCTGGCAATCATGATTCCGTCTGCAATCTCGCAGATCTCTTCGATATGCTCCACCCCTGAGCGGTTTTCGATCTTGGCAATGATATCAATATCCCTGCCGCCGTTTTCGTTGAGGAATGTCCGCATATCTGCAATATCCTGCTTTCTCGATACAAAGGAGGCCGCCACAAAGTCCACCTCGTTCCTGATCCCGAACAGCAGATCCTCCTTGTCCTGCTCGCTTAAGAAGCAGTGCTTCATCACTTTACCCGGAAAATTCATGCTCTTCCGGTTGGACAGCTCCCCGCCGACTACAACTCTGCACTTCGCCCGCTTATGATCTAATTCCGTTACCTCAAAGATTACCAGTCCGTTATTGACCAGGATGGTGTCCCCCACTTCCAGGTTCTCCATCAGCTGTTCATAATTCACGGAAACCATAGTCTGATCTCCCACCACATCCTCCGTGGTAAAGGTGAAAATATCTCCGTCCTGCAAAGTGATTTTGCCGTTCTCAAAGGTTCTGATCCGATACTCAGGTCCCTTTGTGTCCAGCATGATCGCTATGGGCAGCCCCAGCTTTTCTCTCACTTTCTTTATCAGGTCGATCTTCTTCTGGTGCTCCTCATGGGTTCCGTGGGAAAAGTTCAGTCTCGCCACATTCATCCCCGCATGACACATTTCACATAACACTTTTTCGTCCTCACAGGCCGGACCGATTGTACATATTACCTTCGTTTTTCTCATAATCATCCTCCTAAAGGCGTACCAAAATAAGCATACGCCGGTATGCTTCAACATGTGACTGATTTGCAAACACAAACAGGCCTATGTTTCCATAGGTCTTCTCTCAGGGAATAGTGTCAGATCCTCTTTTTACCGTCTGACTGATGAATATAATTGACCACAAGTTCCTCCGGGCATGGTATGAAAAAATGCAGCTCCTCGGAACCTGTAAAGAATTTTCTTTCTGCTGATATCGGATAATCGGAATACGGTAACTCCTGGGCAAGCCTTACCTTCCTCGTTGGCTGAAGCAGTCTGCCGGTCAACTGCAGCAGTCCCACCTGGGTGCGCACGTTCAACATCTCTTCCGTGCATAGCTGCGCTTCGCTAACAGCGTCGCCATCGGACAGGATGGGTATACTGCTCTCCCCTGCAGATGCATATTCTGCAAAGAAATCTGTCATACTGTTTTCCCACCACATACCGGACAGAAAAACCAGCAGGGCAAGGATCAGACATATGGACTGCTTTTTATGGCGCACGCTGTCACCCCTTTCTGCGGTATTGTCACTCTCGCCGCTATTCCTATATCATACTAAACTTCCTTGAAAAAAACAACACTTCAAAAATAATTGTTTGTGTCAACACTTTATTGGCAACTTACCTTTCAGTTTTTCCAAGATGCCTTTTTCGGTTTTATTTTTCAAAGTAATGCTTTTTCAAATGCTCTCCTTGAAGCTGTCTGTATGGCATCCCTCATGGGTACATGCATATTGATCACATCTGCATATGGATTCCCTTTTCCGTCTTTTTTGGGCGCCTTCGCTGCGCTCAGTGTTGTTATGATCTCCGTCAGCCTGATATTAAAAATCAAGGCTTCTGCATAGCGGTTTACGGTTTCTGCCAGTTCCTTGTTCTCCTTCCGGTATAGCAGCTTCGCCATGTTATTGGCTCCGTTCACTGA
>JAGANP010000082.1 GCA_017624175.1 Lachnospiraceae bacterium
AATTGTGGAAAACAAGCCTTTGGCCCGGATGCTCTACGCTAATGTGGAGGTGGGGCAGATGGTACCGCCGGAGCTGTATCAGGCGGTGGCCGAGGTGCTTGCCTTTGTCTATAAGCTGCAGGGGAAGATATAGGAGTCCCGCAGCGGAAATGAGCAGGAAAGGAGGAACCGGATATGAATATTAATATCTCAAGGCTGTCGAGAACGGATGCCATGGTGGCAATTTACATTCTGGTGGCTTTCCTGATGCTGATCATTCCGCTGCCTGCGGGGGTGCTGGATGTGTTCATGGCTTTCAACATCGCCATCGCCTTTACGGTTCTGTTTGTATGTATGTTCAGCAAGGAAGTGCTGGATCTGTCGTATTTCCCTACGATCCTGCTCTTTACCACCATATTCCGTATTGCCATGAACGTATCCTCTACCAGACTGATCCTGACCACCGGTACCTCGGGAAATGTGGTAAAGACCTTTGGCGAGTTCGTAGGCGGCGGTGACCTGATTGTCGGTGCCATCATCTTCGTGATATTGATATTGATCCAGTTCCTGGTAATCAACAAAGGTTCGGAACGTGTGGCAGAGGTAACGGCCAGATTTACGCTGGATGCTATGCCGGGTAAGCAGATGGCCATAGATGCGGACTTAAATACCGGCGCCATCACGGATGCAGAAGCAAAGGAGCGCCGGGAAAAGATCCAGCTGGAATCCAGCTTCTTCGGTTCCATGGACGGTGCTGTAAAGTATGTAAAGGGTGATGCCATTGCAGGCCTGCTGCTGACGGCCATCAACCTGATCGGCGGTATTGCCATCGGCATGCTGCGAAATGGTATGGACATCATGACGGCATTGGACAATTACGGTATTCTGACCATAGGTGACGGCCTGGTCAGCCAGATCCCGTCCCTGCTGATCTCCCTGTCCACCGGTATTCTGGTGACCAAGGGGGGCAAGGAAGCCGAGTTCGGTCCTGTCATTATCAAGCAGCTTTTCGGGATTCCCAAGGTTATATATTTTGTGGGGGCAACCTTGTCCGTACTGGGGTTCTTCACTGATCTGAATACCATCCTGTTTGTAGGCATGGGCCAGCTGTTTGTGGTGGGCGGCCGCAGTGTGGCGGCTAATCTGGAGACGGCGGCCACAGAGACGGCGGTGGACACCGAGGAAGCGGCGGCAGAGGAAATCCGGCAGCCGGAAAATGTAAACAGCCTGCTGCAGGTGGACCCCATAGAACTGGAATTCGGCTACGGCATTATCCCTCTGGCGGACGTGAACCAGGGCGGCGACCTGCTGGATCGTGTGGTCATGATCCGTCGGCAGATGGCGCTGGAATTGGGTACCGTGGTGCCCATCATCCGGCTGCGGGATAATATCCAGCTGAATCCCACTCAGTATATTATCAAAGTAAAAGGCATACAGGTAAGTG
Organism: Lachnospiraceae bacterium; assembly: GCA_017624175.1. GTDB lineage: Bacteria > Bacillota > Clostridia > Lachnospirales > Lachnospiraceae > Acetatifactor. Next base: position 1,424 of record JAGANP010000082.1, read on the forward strand.
AGGGGGAAATCCTGTTTGACCATTATATGGCGATGAATCCCGGTTATGTGGAGGAGGAGATCACCGGTATCTCCACCTTTGAGCCCTCCTTTCATCTGCCTGCCATCTGGATCACGGAGGGGCAGCGGGAGAGAGCGGAGAGTCTGGGCTACACGGTGGTGGATCCCCCGTCCATCATTGCCACCCATCTGACGGAAACCATCCGGCAGTATATCTCGGAGCTGCTGACCAGGCAGGATGTACAGAATCTGATCAACAACCTGAAAGAGACCAATCCCTCCCTGGTGGAGGAACTGGTGCCCAAGCTGCTGGGGATCGGAGAGATTCAGAAAGTACTGCAGAATCTGTTGAAAGAGGGCATCTCCATCCGGGATCTGCTGACCATCCTGGAGACGCTGGCGGACTATGCGCCTACCACAAGGGATACGGATATCCTGACCGAATATGTCCGTCAGAGCCTGAAACGGGCGATTTCCAGCAAATTTTTCCCTGCCCATGAGACCGGCAGTGTGGTGACGCTGGATCCCAAGATCGAGCAGGAGATCATGAACAGCATCAAGCAGACGGAGACCGGCGCTTTCCTGAATCTGGACCCGGCCCGCTCCAAGGCGATCCTGAATGCACTGGGGAAAGAACTGCAGAAGCTGGAAAATCTGGGAAAAAGCCCGATCATTATTACGTCCCCCATTGTCAGAATGTATTTTAAACGGCTGACAGAGGACTATTACAAGGATCTGATCGTGGTATCCTATAATGAGATTGAGTCCAATATTGAATTACAGTCAGTAGGGATGGTGACAGCATAATGATCATTAAGAAATTTACAGGAAAAACAGAGGAAGCAGCCACGGAGGCTGCCAAAAAGGAGCTTGGCAGCGGTGTGGTAATCATGAATGTCAAACAGGTAAAGGCCAAGGGAATCCTGGCGGCCTTAAAGCCGAAGCTGACAGAGGTGACGGTGGCGCTGGAGGAGGAATCGGAGCACAGCTCTTACCTGAGGCGGGAGGGAACCCTGGCGCAGAGCTATAAGCCGGCAGCTCCTCAGGAGCAGCCCGCTCCTGAAAAAAGGACCGTTTTGTCCCAGGAAGCCCGCAGTATTGAGGAGAAGCTGGAGAAGCTGCAGCAGCTGCTGGAGAGCCAGCTGCAGAACCAGCAGCCGGTGCAGCCGGGCAGCCAGCCTTCTGAGGCACAGAGGCAGGTTTTTCCCGCCGGAACTTATGGGGGGGAGAGCGAACGGCAGGAGCAGTCCAGACAGGACGGAGCTGCGGAGAAGGCGGTACAGTCCGAACCGGATGACGAGCTGATGAAGTTCCGTAAGCTGATCTATAATACGCTGCTGGAAAACGAAGTGAATGAAAAATACGCAGGAATGATCATGGAGGAGATGGAGAAGATCCAAAAGCCCAATATGCCCTTTGATTATCTGTTGGCAGGCATTTACCAGCGGCTGATTCTGAAATTCGGTAAGCCAGAGGAGATCACAGCAGCCTCCCAGGGCCCCCGGATTGTAACCTTTATCGGGCCTACCGGCGTGGGCAAAACCACCACCATTGCCAAGATCGCCAGCCGGTATGTGGTGGAGGAGAAAAAGAGTGTGGCGCTGCTGACCACGGATACCTACCGGATTGCAGCGGCAGAGCAGCTGCGCACCTACGCCAATATTCTGATGGTGCCTTTCCGGGTGATCTATACCCAGGAGGAACTGGCAGTAGCCCTGGAGGATTTCAGCGGCTATGACTATATTCTGGTGGACACCACGGGGCATTCCCCGCAGAACCTGGAGCAGCTGGACAATATGAAGCAGCTGCTGGATTATATGAAGCAGGCGGCGGAATGCAATTTCTATCTGGTACTCAGCGCCACCACGAAATACAAGGATCTGCTGAAAATTGCAGACAGCTACAGCCAGGTGGCCGATTACCAGCTGATCTTTACCAAGCTGGATGAGACGGAGGCTCTGGGCAATCTGCTGAATCTGCGGATGTACACCGGGGCGGGCATCGCCTATGTGACCTGCGGTCAGAATGTACCGGACGATATAGAAGTATTCAATCCACAGAAGACGGTAAAACAGCTTTTGGGCGGCAGAAAGCAATAGCTGTTTTACGATTACGAGAGGACACCAAATGGACCAGGCAGAACAATTACGAATTATCAAAGCGGGCCAGCAGGCCAGACCCCTGGCCAGAGTGATTACCGTTACCAGCGGCAAAGGCGGTGTGGGTAAGTCCAACACCTCCATCAATCTGGCGATACAGTTCCGGAAGATGGGACAGCGGGTGATCATACTGGATGCGGATTTCGGGCTGGCCAATATCGAGATTATGTTCGGTACCGTGCCGCAGCATAATCTATGCGACCTGATCTATCAGGGCAAAAATATCAAGGAGATCATTACCTGGGGCCCTATGGACGTGGGATTTATTTCCGGCGGCTCAGGGATTGTGGGTATGTCCAATCTGAGCAGGGATTATCTGGTATATATCATCAGAAACCTGGCGGAGCTGGACGCCATTGCGGATGTGATCATCGTGGATACGGGAGCGGGCATTTCCGATGCCGTACTGGAATTCCTGGTGGCCAGCGGGGAGATCCTGCTGGTGACTACGCCGGAGCCCACCTCCATCACGGATTCCTATTCCCTGCTGAAAGCGCTGAGCAATCATCCCCGTTATGACAGCAGCAATACCACAGTGAAGATGATCGCCAACCGGGTGGAGAAAGAATCGGAGGGGGAAGTGCTGTTCAATAAGCTCAATGCAGTGGTGGCACGGTACCTGAAGCTTCCCATCAGCTATCTGGGCAGCATTCCCCAGGACCAGCAGCTGGCCAGGGCGGTGATGCAGCAGATGCCGGTGTCCATACAGAGCCCGGGGGCCAAATCCACCCAGGCCTTTGAGCAGATCGCAGCGAAGCTGATGAACCGGGAGGAAAGCACCCGGCAGCCGAAGCGGGGCATGGCGGCCTTTTTTTCTCATATGATATCCGGTAAGAGAGGGAAAGAATAAAATGAGCAATATGATTTCAAAATTTATTGAACCGGGCAACAAGCTGGAGATCCGCACCGTAGAGTGGGACGAGGAGAGTCCTAAATGCTACAGCAGCCAGATCTATGATATTCTGGGGGAAAATCAGCTGGAGGTCATGATGCCCATGGAAAAGACCAAGCTGATTCTGCTGCCGGTGGAAAAGGAGTACAATCTGGTGATCTATGCGGAAAACGGTCTGTTCCAGTGCCTAGCCAGAGTCATTGACCGCTATAAGAGCAACAATGTCTATATTCTGGTGATGGAGATGACCAGCAATCTGCGGAAGTACCAGCGGAGAGAATATTACCGGTTCAGCTGTGCCCTGGAGATGTGTTCCCGTAATCTGGAGGAGGAGGAAATCCGGGCCATTGAGGAGAAGAGCCCCTACAGCCTGACGCCGGGGCTGCCCCTGAAGCGCAGCGTGATCGTGGATATCAGCGGCGGCGGCCTGCGTTTTTTCTCCAGCCAGCATTACGAGCCGGGCAGCATGATTTATATCAGCTATCATCTGGGCGCAGACGGTGTGAAAAAGGAGTATGAGCTGGTGGGCAAGGTGCTGAGCGCCGAGGAACTGGAGAAACGGCCGGGAACCTTTTAACACCGTGTGCAGTATGTGGATATTAATGAGGGCGTCCGGGAAGAGATCATCAAATATATTTTTGAAGAAGAAAGAAAGAACAGAAAAAAGGAACGACTCGGGTAAGGGATTTGATAGAATATGAAAAAAATATTGGTTGTCGATGACTCTGCACTCATGAGAAGAGTCTTGTGTGATATAATTAACAGCGATGAAAGGTTCGAGGTTGCCGACCGGGCCCGGGATGGCCTGGAAGCGCTGGAGCTGCTGCGTCAGAAGACCTATGATGCGGTGGTGCTGGATGTCAATATGCCGAGAATGAACGGACTGCAGCTTTTAAATGAGCTGCGCAAGTCCCGGATTTCCGCCAGGATCATGATGGCCAGCACAGATACCCGTGAGGGGGCACAGACCACGCTGGATGCATTGGAACTGGGGGCGCTGGATTTCGTACATAAGCCCGACAATGCACTGGACTGCCGGGGCGAGGACTTCAGGAAGATGTTCCTGCGGACGCTGGCAGTGGTGGCGGACAGCCGGATGCCGGTCTTTGAGAGCAGGCAGCAGCAGAAGCAGGTGCGTGAGATCACCCAGAAAGTGACGGAGATTGCCAGAAAGCATACCGCCGATCTGACGGGCCGAAAGATCGTAGCCATTGCCAGCTCCACGGGAGGGCCGAAATCCCTGCAGTCCGTGATTCCCAGGCTTCCCGCAGCGCTTAAGGCGCCGGTTCTGGTGGTTCAGCATATGCCCAAGGGCTTTACGGCCTCCATGGCGGAGCGGCTGGATTCCCTCAGCGAGATCCGGGTAAAGGAGGCAGCGGAGGGGGAGGAACTGCAGGACGGCACGGTGTACATCTCCATGGGCGGCAGTCACATGAATGTGAAATGCACGCCTGCCGGAAAGACAGTGATCCACTATACGGACGAACCCAGCCGGGAGGGCGTAAAGCCCTGTGCCAACTACATGTATGAGTCTCTGAGGGACTGCGGTTATGATGAGGCGGTATGTGTGGTGATGACCGGGATGGGAGCGGACGGGACGGAAGGCATCAGGAACCTGAAAGCAAAGAAAAAAGTGCATGTTATTGCACAGGATCAGGAGACCAGCATAGTATATGGAATGCCCAGAAGTGTGGCAAAAGCCGGCCTTGCCGATCAGATTGTGCCGCTGGAACAGATCGCACAGGAGATCATACTAAACGTGGGGGTAAAATAATATGGATGTAAGCCAGTATCTTGAGATTTTTATTGATGAGAGCAACGAACATTTACAGAATCTGAATACCCAGATCCTGAATCTGGAGTCTGACCCGGAAAATATGGATACGATCAATGAGATCTTCCGGGCTGCCCATTCCCTGAAGGGCATGGCCGGAACCATGGGCTATAAGCGGATGCAGACGCTGACCCATGATATGGAAAATGTATTTTCGGAGGTGCGCAACGGGCATATCAAGGTCAGTCCCGACATGGTGGATATTTTATTCCAGTGTCTGGATGCTTTGGACGAGTATGTCAATAATATCAAGGAATCCGCAGATGAGGGAACCAATGACAATGAGCCGCTGATTCAGCAGCTGAACAGCGTGCTGAACGGGAAGGGGGAAACCCAGGAGAGTGCTGCCCCGGCTGCGCAGGCCAAGGCAGAGCCTCAGGAAGCCGATGGAGACGGCCGTAAATGGCTGGAGATCCGCCTGGATTCCTCTCAGAGCAATGTGCTGAGAGCGGCCAAGGAGCAGGGGAAAAAGGTCTATGGACTGACGATCACGGTGCAGGAGAGCTGTATCCTGAAAGCGGCCCGGGCGTTCCTGGTATTTAAGGCAATAGAAGAAAAAGCGGAGATCATCGTATCCAGCCCCTCCGCACAGGATGTGGAGGACGAGAAGTTCGATCTGGATTTCAGTCTGATCGTGGTTTCGGACGCCAGCCTGGAAGAGGTAAAGCATGCGGCATCCAATGTATCGGAAATCGCTTCGGTGCTGGGCGCCGAGATTGATCTGGATAAGATGGGACCCCGGGATAAGTATGAAGAGAAAGGACATGAGCCCGAGCAGGAGAGCCCTGCAGTATCCGCAGTATCCGCAGCGGCCCCGGTGGCCCCGGCGGCAGCGGAGCCCGCAGTTAAGCCTGCAGCGGAACCTAAGGCTGCGGAGAAGAAGCAGACTCCCGGCAAGCCCGTGGTGAACCGTACCGTGCGTGTGGATATTGAAAAGCTGGATGTGCTGATGAACCTGGTAAGTGAGCTGATCATCGCCAAGAACTCCCTGGTATCCGCCTCCAATCAGGTACAGGGGCAGAGCCAGGGCGTCAATGAGCAGATCGAATACCTGGAAAATGTGACCACCAATCTGCATGAATCCGTGATGAAAGTGCGAATGGTGCCCATTGAGAGCGTGGTCAGCAAGTTCCCCAGAATGATCCGGGATCTGTCCAAGAAGCTGGATAAGAAGATGGAACTGTATATGACCGGTGAGGAGACCGAGCTGGATCGTACCGTGGTGGATGAGATCGGTGATCCGCTGATGCATCTGCTGCGCAATTCCGCCGATCACGGCCTGGAGTCCGCCGAAATTCGTGCCCAGAGAGGCAAGCCCGAGGTGGGATCCATATTCCTGGATGCTTACCAGGACGGCAATAATGTGGTTATTGAGGTAAGGGACGACGGCAACGGTATTGATGTGGAGCAGGTAAAAGCCAAGGCGCTGGAGAGAGGTACCATCACGCCGGAGCAGGCGGCAAATATGTCCGACAAGGAGGTCATTGATCTGCTGTTCCTGCCCAGCTTCTCCACCGCCAAAAAAGTGACGGATGTATCCGGCAGAGGCGTGGGACTGGATGTGGTGAAATCCAAGATTGAGGCCCTGAGCGGCGAGGTGGAAGTCAAGAGCAAGCTGGGCGAGGGCAGTACCTGGACCATCCGGCTGCCCCTGACCCTGGCCATCATCCAGGCGCTGATGGTAGTGGTGGGCGGAGAAAAGTATGCCATCTCCTTAGGCTCCATCCAGACCATCGAGGATATCGCTCCCGAAGATATCAAGCTGGTGCAGAATAAAGAAGTGATTCATTTGAGAGGCTCGGTGATCCCGCTGATCCGCCTGGCCAATGTACTGGATGTGGAGAGCACCCGGTCTTCGGAGGAGCATCTGGTAGTGGTAATCGTCAAGAAAGGGGACCGGTTGGCCGGCCTGGTGATCGACGATATGATCGGCCAGCAGGAGATCGTTATTAAGTCCTTGGGTAAATATATCAAGCAGTGCAGATTCATCAGCGGCGCCACGATCTTAGGCGACGGCGAAGTGGCATTGATTCTGGATGCAAATGCATTGATTTAGGAAAGGGGATAGCGGGATGGAAGAGTTAAAGGTAATCGAAAACAGTGACACGACCGTGCAGTATATTGTGGTGCGCCTGGGCGAGGAACAGTATGGTATAGATATCCGGTATATTGATAATATTGTGAGAATGCAGAAGATCACCCGGGTGCCGAAAGTAGCGCCCTATCTGAAAGGCGTGATCAACCTGCGGGGGGAAGTGATCCCCATTATGAGCCTGCGGCTGAAAATGTTTCTGCCCGAGGATGAGATCACCAAGGCTACCCGTATCATTATCCTGAAGCTGGAGCAGTACGGCAGTGTGGGCATCATCGTGGATGAGGTAAAAGAAGTAGTGACGCTGGATGCGGAGCATATTGAAAAGATTGCTTACGATTCCAAGGATGACCGCAATAATTTCCTGAGCGGCATCGGCAAGTATGAGGGAGGACTGATCTCCCTGCTGGATTTTAATCTGGTGATGCTGGACCGGGACGGCGCAGTATAAAGCGATTGGTCAGAGACGAGATAGGAGAATAACCCATGTCAGATATGAGCTTGGAACAAATGACGGATAATTATATGGATGTGCTGAAAGAGATCGGCAATATCGGCGCCGGTAATGCCATGACTGCACTGTCCCAGATGCTGCAGAGCAAGGTGGATATGCAGGTACCTCAGGTGCGTCTGCTGGAGTTTTCTGAGGTGGGTGCCATGGTGGGCGGCGAAGAACAGCTGATGGTAGGCGTGCTCCTGGGCGTGGAGGGCGATATCACCGGCAGTATTATGTTTCTGGTAGAGCTGGGCGCCGCCAAGAGCCTGGTAAAGAAGATTATGATGGGATATGAATCCGGGCTGCAGGGCCTGGATGAGATGGAGACCTCGGCCATGCAGGAAGTGAGCAATATCATCACGGGGGCTTATCTGAATTCCCTGGCTACGCTGACAAACCTGTGCATCTATCCCACCCCGCCCAGTCTGACGGTGGATATGGCGGGGGCCATTCTCAGTGTTCCGGCCATCGAGTTCGGAACGCTGGGAGATAAGATCCTGCTGATCCAGTCCCGTTTTTTTGATGAAGTGGAGATTGACGGTTACTTTGTGTTGATACCGGATCTGGAATCCTATCAGAAGATCCTGTCGGCGCTGGGCATTATGT
>JAGANP010000083.1 GCA_017624175.1 Lachnospiraceae bacterium
GGTCATAATGCGGGGGACAGGCTGCTGATCAATGCCTGCGATTGCCTGCGGGTCGCTTTGGGCGAAGAGGGACTGTTCCGTGCAGGAGGCGACGAATTCCTGGCCATCTGTCTGCAGATCCAGGAGCAGGCTCTATGGGAGAAGATTGAGCTGCTGAAGCAGAAGCTGCAGGAGGCGTCGGTTCAGATGGCCGTGGGCGCTATCTGGGAGAAAGAGAGTCAGAAAGATATGGACCGGCTGATTGCAGAAGCGGAGAAAAACATGTACCGGGAAAAAGCGGAATACTACCGCAGAACCGGTATTGAAAGGAGAAAGCAATGAACGCTCTCTATGAGACTTTAACCCGTCATCTGACCCGTATCCGTCAGATCACGGATTTTACCCCTAAGGCTGCCATCGTCTTGGGCTCCGGCCTCGGGGATTACGCCGATACGCTCCGAATCGCTGCACAGGTTCCTTACAGCGATATAGAGGGCTTCCCCGTCTCCACCGTTCCCGGGCATGACGGCTGCTTTATCTTCGGCTATATAGAGAACGTCCCCGTGGTCTGCATGAAAGGCAGAATTCACTATTATGAGGGCTACAAGATCACGGATGTGGTAATGCCCATCCGGCTGATGGGGCTCTTAGGGGCAGAGTTCCTGTTCCTGACCAATGCCTCCGGCGGAATCAATACCGCATTCCGGGCGGGGGATCTGATGCTGATTACCGATCATATTTCCTGCTTTGCCCCCAATCCGCTGATCGGCCCCAATATCGAAGAACTGGGCACCCGTTTTCCGGATATGAGTCATGTCTATGATCTTCGGCTGCAGCAGATCCTCCGGGAGGCGGCAGCGCAGCAGCAGATTCCGCTGCAGGAGGGCGTGTACGCCCAGCTGACAGGCCCCTCCTTTGAGACCCCTGCGGAGATCCGTATGCTGCGCACCCTGGGCTGTGACGCCGTGGGCATGAGCACGGCGGTGGAGGCCATAGCGGCCCGGCACATGGGGATGAAAGTCTGCGGAATCTCCTGTGTCTGCAATCTGGCGGCAGGCATGACGGCCAAGCCCCTGACCCACGAGGAGGTACAGGAGGCGGCGGACAAGGCGGCGCCCAGATTCAAGCAGCTGGTGACGGAGTCGGTGAGACGCTTCGGAGAGCTGTAGAAAGCATAATCGGCATGCTGCTGTGCGGGGGTGTATACATGGATAAACAAACAGACGGAGAACTGATACAGGCAGCCATGGAGGCCCGAAAGCGGGCCTATACGCCCTATTCCGGCTATCGGGTAGGGGCAGCGCTGCGGACAGCCGGAGGCCGGATCTATCAGGGCTGCAATATTGAGAATGCCTCCTATGGAGCCACCAACTGCGCCGAGAGGACAGCCTTTTTCAAGGCGGTCAGCGAAGGGGAAAAGAGTTTGCGGCCATTGCCATTGTGGGAGGAGCCGGGGAGAGGCAGGATACCTTTCCCGATATGGCCTATCCCTGCGGGATCTGCCGACAGGTGATGCGGGAATTCTGCGGGCCGGAGTTTCGGATCCTGGTGGGCCGCAGTGCGGAGGATTATGAGGAATATACGCTGGAGGAGCTGCTGCCGAAGAGCTTCGGCAGAGAGAGATCCGTATAAGGGTTGGAGCCTGCGCTATGCGGGGATATAGATTGAAAAAAGGTAAGGAAATTTGAGATGAATCTGCGATTATATAATGCCAGAATCCTGACCATGGAGCCCGGCAGGGATATTTTTCAGGGGGAGATCTGGGTAAAGAATGAAAAGATCGTCTATGTGGCGGATCAGGAGGAGATTGAGAGAGAATGGCGGGGAGTGGGAGTACCCCGGGTCTCCTGGGACTATGAGGTGGACTGTGAGGGCAATCTGCTGATGCCCGGTTTTAAGGACGCCCATACCCATTCTGCCATGACATTTCTGCGCTCTGCCTCGGATGATGTGCCCCTGCAGAACTGGTTAAATGACAAGGTATTTCCCATGGAGAAGAAGCTGACGGATCAGGACATCTATCAGATGACACGCCTGGCGATCCTGGAATATCTGACCAGCGGCATCACCTCCATTTTTGATATGTATCTGCGGCCGGATGTGACCGCAGAAGCCTGCATGGATATGGGCATGCGCTGTGTGCTGGTCAGCGGCCTGAATAATTTTACCTCTTCCATCCGTCAGGTGGAGGAGGAGTATACCCACTGGAACCGCAAAAACCCGCTGATCACCTATCAGCTGGGCTTTCACGCCGAATATACCTGCGACAGGGCGCTGATGGTGCAGCTGTCCAACTTAGCCCACCGGCATCGAGCCCCGGTATTTACCCATATGTCCGAGACCATGGAGGAGGTGCGGGAGTGTAAGAAAAAATACGGTATGACGCCCGCTTTTTTCCTGGATTCCCTGGGGATGTTTGATTACGGCGGCGGCGGTTATCACTGTGTACACATGACGGCGGAGGATATGGATGTGTTCCGCAGGCGGCGCATGTATGTGATCACCAATCCGGCCTCCAATACCAAGCTGGCCAGCGGAGTGGCGCCGATTAAGGATTTTCTGGACCGGCAGATCCCTGTGGCCATCGGTACGGACGGGGCCGCCAGCAACAATGCGCTGGATATGTTCCGGGAGATGTTCCTGGTGACGGGTCTGGCCAAGCTGCGGGAGATGGACGCCTCCAGCGTGGATGCCATGGAGGTGCTGCGGATGGCCACGGTAAACGGCGCCAAAGCCATGCGCCTGCCCAGGGCGGATGTGCTGGCCAAGGGAAAGCTGGCGGATATCATTCTGATCGATCTGCACCAGCCCAATATGCAGCCTATTCACAATATTGCCAAGAATGTGGTCTACAGCGGCAGCAAGGCCAATGTCAAGATGACGATAATCAACGGCAGGATCCTGTACAAGGACGGTGTGTTCAACATCGGGGACAAGCCGGAGAACATCTATGCCGCCTGCAATGCCATCGTACAGAGGATGTTATCTGAGTAAACACACTCAGACATCATAGACACTATTAACCAACTTCTTATTAGGAGGGAAAAACATGTTAGAGAAATTCTTCAAACTGAAGGAGAATAACACCAGTGTAAAGGTCGAAGTCATGGCCGGTATTACCACTTTCATGACAATGGCCTATATATTGGCTGTTAATCCCAACATCCTTTCCGCAACCGGAATGGATAAGCAGGCAATCCTGCTTGCCACGGCGCTGGCTTCCTGTCTCGGAACTCTGCTGATGGCACTGCTGGCCAACTATCCTTTTGCGCTGGCACCCGGTATGGGCCTGAATGCGTACTTTGCCTATACCGTTGTGATCGGGTACGGATATTCCTGGCAGCTGGCTTTACTGGCCGTATTTATTGAGGGCCTGATCTTTATCGTTCTGTCCGTTACCAATGTCCGGGAGGCCATATTCAGTGCCATACCCATGACGCTGAAGTCTGCGGTAAGTGCAGGTATCGGCCTGTTTATCGCTTTTATCGGCCTGCAGAATGCCAAGCTGGTGGTAAACAATGACTCCACGCTGGTTACCTATCAGAATTTCAAGGAGAACTTCAGCTCCGTAGGCATGGGCGCACTGCTGGCTCTGATCGGCGTGCTGATCACGGCTTTCCTGCTGATCAAGAAGGTCAAGGGCGGTATTCTGTTCGGTATCCTGATTACCTGGGTGCTGGGAATCCTCTGTGAGCTGGTGGGCCTGTATGTTCCTAATGCGGACCTGGGAATGTATTCCGTGATCCCTACCTCTTTTGTATCCTTTGATTTCTCCCCGCTGGGAAGCACCTTCGGACAGGTATTCAAGGTGGATTTCAGCGGCGTCAGGATACTGGACATGGTGGTTATCGTGTTTGCATTCCTGTTTGTGGATGTCTTTGATACCCTGGGTACCCTGATCGGCGTGTCCGCCAAGGCAGACATGCTGGACAAGGACGGCAAGCTGCCCCGGATCAAGGGCGCACTGCTGGCTGATGCCATTGCCACCGCAGCGGGAGCTGTGCTGGGTACCTCTACCACCACGACCTATGTGGAGAGTGCATCCGGTGTAACTGAGGGCGGCAGAACCGGTCTGACCGCAGTGGTAACCGGTCTGTTATTCCTGCTGGCTATTGTATTTTCGCCGCTGTTCTTAACCATTCCCTCCTTTGCGACGGCACCGGCTCTGATCATTGTAGGCTTCTATATGATCGGCTCCGTAGCGAAGATCGACTGGGACAATATGCTGGAGGCAATTCCCGCATTCCTGTGCATTGCCGCTATGCCGCTGATGTACAGCATCTCCGAGGGTATCGCTGTAGGCGTGATTTCCTGGACGATTCTGCATCTGTGCACCGGCAAGACCAAGGGCAAGGTGAGCGTCCTGATGTATGTGCTGACCATCCTGTTTATTTTAAAGTACATCTTCCTGTAATAGAGGAATATCGGGAAGGGCAGGATAAAGGATAACGGCGGGGCAGGCGTTTGGGCCTGCCCTGTTGTTTCCGCTGATCTCATTTAGAAAAAGAGGCGCTGTGCGATGGAATATCTGATATTTTGGGGAGCCATGATCCTGGTGCTGGGATTTGTGGCGCTGCAGGGGTTCCTTTCCAACCGGAGGGATAAAAAACGTTTTGAAAAAAAACTATATGAGAGCTTTGGAAAACGTCCCGATAAGGAATATAAGGTGGAACGTTTCCTGCGGATTCCGGGATATTATGAGAACCATAGGGAGCCGGGACAGATCGACGATATTACCTGGAATGACCTCTCCATGGATCAGGTCTTCATGCGGCTGAACTACACGATTTCCTCCAGTGGGGAGGAGGTGCTGTATTATCTGCTGCGGACGCCCAACAGAGCTCAGGAGGAGCTGCAGTACTTTGATACCTTGGCGAATTATTTCGGTGAGCATCAGGAACAAAGGGTAGCCTTTCAGAAGATTATGGGGAATCTGGGAAATACCGGAAAGTTTTCTCTGTATGACTACCTGGAATATCTGCATTCGCTGGGCAGCAGATCCAATCTGAAGGATACGATTGTGAATCTGCTGTATCTTCCGGCGGTGGTGCTGATGTTCTTCCGACTGCCTGCGGGGCTGGCGGCCATTGCCGTCCTGATGGTCTATAACATTACGACCTATCTGGGAATCAAACGGGAAATTGAGCCCTATATCACCAGCCTGGCCTATATCACCCGGCTGCTGGCGGCGGCGGAGAAGACGGCGGAGTTAAAGCTTCCGGTCTGTGAGCGGGACAATGAGCGGCTGCGGCAGGACAGAAAGGCGCTGGCCAAGTCCCAGAGGGGGTCTTTCTGGGTGTTTTCCAAAACAGGCAATACCACCGGGGGCAGTCCCCTGGATATTCTGCTGGATTATGTGCGGATGGCGTTCCATGTGGATCTGATCTTTTTCAACCGGATGCTGCGGGAGATCGGCCTCCACGGAGAGGAGATCGACCGGCTGATTACCAGCCTGGGTTATCTGGAATCGGCGGTCAGCACCGCCATGTACCGTGCCAGCCTGGAGGCGGAGGACGCAGGCTGGTGCAGGCCCAGCTTCCGGGGGAGCAGGCTGGAGGCGGAGCAGCTGTATCATCCGCTGATTGAGAAGCCTGTGAAAAACAGCATTTTCGCTGTCAGGGGCGTGCTGCTGACGGGCTCCAATGCTTCCGGCAAGTCCACTTTCCTGAAAACGGTGGCCATCGGTGCGCTGCTGGCCCAGACGCTGTATACGGTGACGGCGGACGCCTATGCGGCTCCCCAGTACCGGATCTATTCCTCCATGTCCCTGCGGGATGACCTGGAGAGCGGGGAAAGCTATTACATGGTGGAGATCAAGGCGCTGAAGCGGATCCTGGACGCTGCTGCGCAGGAGAGCGACCGGCCGGTGCTCTGCTTTGTGGATGAGGTGCTGCGGGGAACCAATACCGTGGAGCGGATTGCGGCGGGGACACAGATCCTGCTGAGTCTGGCGGGAGCCGATATCCTGTGTTTTGCCGCTACCCACGATATCGAACTGACGGAGCTGCTGGCCGGGCAGTATGACAACTATCATTTTGAGGAAGAGATCCGGGAGGGGGATATCCTGTTTCCCTATACCCTGCAGAAGGGGAAAGCAGGCAGCCGCAATGCCATCCGCCTGCTGGAGATCATGGGCTATGAGCCCTCCATCATCGAGCGGGCACAGCAGCAGGCCGAAAACTTTTTGCAGCAGGGAATCTGGAAACTGTCTTGACGGCGTTTGACATATCCGGTTATAATAGTTTAAATGTGTAAGGAAATAGCAAGGAGGCAGTCATATGGTAAGTTTTGTGAATTCGTTTTTGTCCTATCTGGTATTGATGCTGGTAATTGTGGCTGTGGCAGCTGTGGCCATCACCATTGGGATCACCATGCGGAAGAAGAAGGATCGGGAACAGGCGCAGCAGGAAACGGGAGCAGAGCATGAAACCGGAAAATAAGCCGAATTTCACGACGCTTTTGTGGGATGTGGACGGTACTCTGCTGGATTTTGATTACTCCATGCGGCATTCCCTGCGCAGCTGTTTTGACAGCATCGGCAGGCCGCTTACCGGGGAGATGATCGACGGGTACAGGCGGATCAATGACGGCTACTGGAAACGGCTGGAGCGTGGTGAGGTTACGAAGCAGGAGCTCTTATCCGGCAGATTCCGGGATTTTTTTGCCGAGTATGGTCTGACGGGGATTGATGTGGAGGCGTTCCGGCGGGATTATGAAGCCGGACTGGGGAATACCTATGCTTTTCAGGAGGATGCGCTGACCATTGTCAAGGCCCTGCAGGGGCATTACCGCCAGTATGTGGTCACCAATGGAGTGACGGCGGTGCAGGAAAGCAAGCTGAAGCTGTCAGGGCTTGCCGAGGTTATGGACGGGATCTTTATCTCCGAGACCATCGGTGCCGCCAAGCCCAGCCCTGTTTTTTTTGACTATTGTCTGGGGCAGCTGGAGGAGAAAGATAAGGGACGGATTCTGATGATCGGAGATTCTCTGACCAGTGACATCCTGGGCGGAATACAGGCCGGGATACGGACCTGCTGGTATAATCCGGGGGAAAAGGAGCCGCCGCAGGAATACCGTGCGGACTATGAGATATCGGTCCTGCAGCAGATCTATGAGGTGCTGGGAATCTTTGTGTAGCCTGATCAGAGGAGGCTTTGATCAGGCTGTTTTTATGTAACGATCAGAGTGAGGACTTTGCGAATGCGCTCTGAATGGTTATGCGTAAGGAGGATGGGATGCCGAAAGGATCGGGACAGAAATTAAAATTGCTCTATCTGGTTAAGATATTGACGGAGGAGACGGACGAAGCCCATGCAGTCAGCACCCAGGGACTGATCGACAGGCTGGAGCGTCTGGGAATCTCCAGCGAGCGCAAGAGCATCTATGACGATATCCGCTGCCTGCAGCAGTTCGGCTATGATATCGTGCAGCTGCCCAGCAGGCAGGGCGGGGGCTACTATCTGGCCGGCAGGGAGTTTGAACTGGCGGAGCTGAAGCTGCTGGTGGATGCGGTGCAGTCCTCCCGGTTTATTACCCGCAGAAAATCCCGGGAGCTGATCGGCAAGCTGGAGAAGCTGGCCAGCCGCCATGATGCGGGCAGACTGCAGCGTCAGGTCTATGTGGTGGGCCGGGTAAAGACGGAGAATGAAAGCGTCTATTACGGCATCGACGCCCTGCACAGGGCCATCCAGGATAACTGTCAGATCCGTTTCCGGTATCTGGAGTGGAACGGGGAAAAACAGCTGGTACCCCGGAAAAAGGGACAGCCCTACCAGGTCAGTCCCTGGGCGCTGATCTGGCGGGAAGAGAATTATTACCTGATGGCCTGGGATGAGGAAGCCGGGCTGATGAAGCATTACCGGGTGGATAAGCTGGCTCAGGTGGAACAGCTTGAGGAAGAGCGGCTGGGCCGGGAAGAGTTTGAGAAGCTGGATCTGGCGGTCTATGCGGATAAGACCTTCGGAATGTTCGGCGGGCAGGAGGAGACCGTGCAGCTGGAGCTGCCGGAGCAGCTTGTCGGCGTGGTATTGGACCGCTTCGGCAGGGAGATCACCCTGCGCAGGGAGCGGGAGGGACTGCTGCGGGCCCGGGTCAATGTGGTGGTCAGTGATCCCTTTTACGGTTGGCTGACGGGGCTGAGCGGCCGGGTCCGCATTGTCAGTCCCCAGTGGGTAAGGGAGGAATATTGCAGCAGGCTGGAGGAAATTTTACAGGCCCATGGACGCTGAGGCGGTGCCGGGAAGCTGCATAGCAGAGAGAGGCAGGTTAGTCAATAGGAACCTTGTAAAAAGAAGCACAAATTTTAAAAATCTTTTTTGGCAAATTTTAAGGGGATCCTCCGTTGACAATTCAGGTATTCTTACTTATACTAAAACATGACACTAAATATGGGAGCACGCAAAAGAATACGATACCATATATGGTGGTCGGATGCAATTTGAAAGGCAATAGGAAAGGAATGGAAGTATGAGCAGTATGACGGGAATGGAAGAGAAGAGCGCAGAGGACTATGGCATAATCTATAAGCCGGAAAAAACGGTATATGTTATTAAGAAGGATGGCAGTAAGGAGGCCTTTAACGTACAGAAGGTGATCAACGCCGTAGGGAAGAGCGCCTATCGTGCCCTGACCCAGTTTACCGATGAGGAGAAGCGCCATATCTGTCAGTATGTGGTGGACAAGGTAGACGAGTTGGGACAGCAGGAGATTCCCATTCCCATTATGCATAATATTGTGGAGAGCGCTTTGGAGCAGGTAAAGCCCGTGGTGGCCAAGAGCTACCGGGATTACCGCAACTATAAGCAGGATTTTGTGCGGATGCTGGATGATGTGTATAAAAAGAGCCAGTCCATCATGTATATCGGGGATAA
>JAGANP010000084.1 GCA_017624175.1 Lachnospiraceae bacterium
GGGGGTCCTTTGAGAATCTGCTCGGGTACGTCGGTGAGACTTTGGAGACAGGCCCGTCCGGAGAGCTTCTGCAGCTGCTTTCCCTGGAAAATCAGGTGAATGAGGATGTTCCTCCTGTCTTTATCTGGCATACCTATACGGACCAGTCGGTGCCCGTGGAGAATTCTCTGCTGCTGGTCGGCGCTCTGCGCCGGGCCGGTATTCCCACGGAGTTTCATATGTACCCCCGGGGTGCCCACGGCCTGGCTCTGGCAACTTCTCTCACCCAGACCTCTGATGGCCGCTGCGTCCAGCCGGAGTGCGCCAGCTGGCTTGCTCTGGCCCGCACCTGGCTGGAGAGCATCTTATAACTGGCGCAGATACAGACGGCTGACGGAACAACTGGATGTCATTGCCTCTGCAGCTGCCAAACTGCCCGAGGGCAGACTGATTTGTAAGCGTGACGGAAAGAAAATCCGTTGGTATCAGAGTGACGGAGCCTCGACAACTTACATTTCCAAACACAGGCGTTTGTTTGCGGAACAGCTGGCTGCCAGAAAATATTTGGCCCTGAAAGCAGAGGAAATACTTCATGAAAAACATTCCATAGAATATTATCTCCGGCATCATGCCGCAGCGGCAGGGAGGGCGGACGCATTGCTGGTTCAGCCGGGATATCAGGAACTGCTGAAACCGTACTTTTTACCCCTTTCTGAGGAACTTACCGAGTGGATGAGTGCCCCCTATGAGAAAAATGAGAACTACCCGGAGCAACTGACGCACAAGACAAGCTCCGGCAATATGGTGCGGTCAAAGTCGGAAGCAATCATTGACATGCTGCTTCATCTTAACCGTATTCCTTTTCGGTATGAATGTATGCTGCAATTAGGAGAGACCAGTGTATATCCGGACTTTACCATCCGCCATCCGATGACGGGGGAATACTTTTACTGGGAGCACTTTGGGATGATGGATAATCCGGCATATTGCAGAAATGTGGGTTCCAAACTGCAACTGTACTGTGCTAACGGGATTGTGCCTACTGTTCACCTAATCACGACTTATGAAACCAAAGATATTCCGCTGAATGTAGAACTGGTAGAGGAGCTAGTAAGGCATTACTTTTTATAAGAAAACAGTGTGATCTATAGCCCGTTGCAGGTCAAAGGGAGCAGCCTGGCCTGTTGCCGCTTAAAGTGGACTTCTACGCAAAAAATGTGCCATGAAGTCCACTTTTTGCATTGAAAAAGGAGATAAGCGGGGAAGAAGTTGACCGTAGCAAAAAAATGAGTAGTATGGTCCACCTTTTATGGGAAAAAAGTGGACTAAAATTCTAAATTTTCCGGTATAGGGCATGTTTTCAACTTAAAAGGCTGAAAAAGGCTGTAATCTGTCTAAAAAAGGTGCCTAATAATGCAAATTTTTTTGTGGAGGTCCATTTAAGCAAATCAAAAATATAAATTTTATTCTTACAAGAATATTTTTTAATAAAGTATATTGCAATATATAATAGCTTATGATATAATCAACCACATAAAGAGGTAAACTATTTAAGAAACAGGAGGGAATAAATATGAAAGCATTACAGAATACACAGATACGGCAGACAGAGAACAGCAGGAAAGTACAGAATGGGGAGGTCAGCGTAAAGCAGAAGCAATGTCATAAGGAGGCTGCGAATTGTGGGAAAAGGAGATTTCACAGAGGAGCACAGGCGCATGTGAGCGACAGGCAGGTGTGGGAGGAGCA
The DNA here is from genome assembly GCA_017624175.1 of Lachnospiraceae bacterium. GTDB lineage: Bacteria > Bacillota > Clostridia > Lachnospirales > Lachnospiraceae > Acetatifactor. The sequence goes on from JAGANP010000084.1 coordinate 1,729, forward strand.
TCAGAGGCAGTCCGTGGAGAGCGTGAGCGGTGCAAACGGTTGGATGCATGCCGGGATACAGGATTCTCATTTTTTTTACCCAAGTATATTGCATTAAATAATAGTATGTGTTACAATCATCTAAATGAATTGAGCTATTAGAAGTGAACGGAATAGTAATACAGATATTCAGGAAGCGGATTGAGGCGAAGCAAAAGCGGGGAAAGGAGGTATAGCATGAATACGCAATTAAAAAAGGGAGCATTGGAACTGTGTGTATTGTCCCAGCTGGTGGGCGGAGACAAGTATGGCTACGAGCTGACGGAGCGGATCTCGGAGGAGATGTCCATTGCCAGCGGGACGTTGTATCCGATTCTGCGCAGATTAAAGGAGGAAGCTTATGTGACCACCTATCTGGTGGAGTCGGAATCCGGACCGGCCCGAAAGTATTATCATTTGACGCAAAAAGGGAGGGAGTATCAGCAGTCGATGCAGCAGGAATGGGAGCAGTTCCAGACTGCGGTAAGCCGTCTGATCAAAGTGCAGAGTGTCTAGGCAACGGGGAATGGTACTGGTCGCCGGACTGCGGAACTATAAAACAGCAGGCAGGCAACCAGTGCCCAGAGAATTTACGGATGCGGAAGCAGCCGGAAATTACTCTGCGGGGAATGGTACTGGTTGCCGGACTGCGGAACTATAAATAAGGAGGAAAGGCCATGACAAAATCAGAATATATGCAGGCATTACGGGAGAAACTGCATTGTTATAACGGAGCTTTGCAGCAGGAGATTCTGGAGGACTACGAGCAGCACTTTGCAGAGGGGATGGCTGCGGGCAGAACAGAAGAGGAAATTATTGCGGAGCTGGGCAATATCGAGGATATGCTGCAGGAATTTTCCGAGGAAGACCTGAAGCAGGAGATTGAGGCGGTGGAAGCCCAGGCCAATCAGAACGGCAGCTATGATACGCTTTATCGGGAAGTGGTGATTGAGGGTCTGGTGGCGGATGTGGAAATATCTGCATCCGGGGACGATCAGCTGCGGGTGAATTACGTTAATGAGGGAAATGAGGCACAGAAGCTGCGCTATTATTTCTATCAATATGAGGAGGACGGCGTGTTCTACGCAGGCGTGAAAGAGCGCAAAGGCGGAAGTGACGGCATCAAAGGGATCAAAGGGATATGGGGGTTATTTTCCAATGGCAGCTGGTCCAGCGACAATATTGAGCTGTCCGTAGAGATCCCGGCAAGAATTCCTGCGGTAAAGCTCCGCACTACCAGCGGGGATCTGACGGTTCAGAGGCTGCGGAACCAGTCGGTGGAGGCGCAATGTGCCAGCGGGGATCTGCGGCTGGAGAAACTGCGCTGCGAGCAGCTTCACGGCATGACCCAGAGCGGTGATCTGGAGGCGGAGGAGCTTCGGGTCGGCAGCAAACTGAAGCTGAATTCCACCAGCGGTGATCTGGATGTGACAGATGTGTCGGCTCCGGCTATGAGTCTGCAGTCCACCAGCGGCGATCTGCGGGCCGAACAGGTGCAGACAAATAACCTGCAGCTACAGACAGCCAGCGGCGATTTGGAGGTGGATGAGGCCGTGAGCGACCTGATCCATATGCAGACGGCCAGCGGAGAAATTGAATGCCGGGATGTCCGGGGCGGCACTCTACAGGTGGTAACCGGCAGCGGAGATGCGGAGCTGGAGGCAGATGTGGAAATCTGTATCGGCAAAACCGGCAGCGGCAGTATCTCACTGGAGGGATGCGCAAAGCTGCAGAAAGTGCAGTTATATTCCGCCAGCGGGGATGTGCACCTGGATCTGGAAATGGTGGAGGGCGCTACCATAGTGACCCACACCGCCAGCGGCGATATGGTGATCCGGGGCTATGAAGCATCCGGACGCAGCTATAACTGCTCCTACGGCAGCGGCGCCTGTCAGGTGGAAATCACCACCGCCAGCGGCGACATTGAGGTAGAATAACTGCCTCTTCCCCAATCCCGGAAGATATGCTATAATAGGAAAAAGTACCCGGACAAAACCGGCGGGATCGGAGAAGACAGTGAATTATATTGTTCTGGGTCTGGAATGGAATCAAAGCAGCACCGGGCAGGAACCGGAGACGGCAGCACTGCCCTTTGAAATCATAGAAATCGGTGCGATTAAATTAAATCATGAGCGGGTCATGGTCAGCGAGTTCAGTCAGCTGATCCGGCCCGCTGTGTATCATGTGATGCACCGGGTTACCAGCAAGCTGATCCATATGCGTATGGAGGAGCTGGAGCGGGGGAAGCCCTTTCCCCAGGTGGCGGAGGAGTTCCTGCGCTGGTGTGGAGAGGACTATATTTTCTGCACCTGGGGCCCCCTGGATCTGACGGAGCTGCAGCGCAATTTCCGCTATTACGATTTGGAGCCGCTGGCCAAAGGCCCCATTGCCTTTCTGGATGTGCAGAAGCTGTTCAGCATCGCCTATGAGGACCGCCGGAGCAGGCGGGCGCTGGAATGGGCGGTGGATTATCTGGAAATCGAGAAAGATATTCCCTTTCACCGGGCATTCAGCGATGCCTACTATACAGCCAGGGTGCTGGCGGCCATCTCAGATCCCGAGGTGCTGAAAAATGTATCCTATGATGTATTTCATCCCCCGATGAGCCGGGAGGAGGAGATCAAGGTACAGTTTGATACCTATTTTAAATATATTTCCCGCACCTTTCCGGACAAGGCGGCAGCCCTGGCAGACCGGGAGGTCAGCTCCAGCAAATGCTATCTGTGCCGACGGAATCTGCGCAAGAAGATCAAATGGTTTACCCCCAACGGGCGCCATTACTACTGCGTGGCTTACTGTGAAAAGCACGGCTATCTGAAAGGCAAGATCCGCATCCGCAAGGCCGAGGACGGGCAGATTTATGTGGTCAAAACCACCCGTTTTATCACCCGTGAGGAGATGGAAAAGCTGGCAGAGCGCCGCAGCCATGCCCGCCAGATGCATGCCCATACCCGGAAACCATCCGAGAAGAAGTGATTATTGCAATGCCTCTGTCCCAGGAAAAATGGGGGAGGCATTTTTGATCTCATTTTGAAAAATGGGCTTGGATTTTTGAAAAAATAGTGTATGATAGGAATAGGTTTGAAAGCTGGCGCTTTCAGATGCACCCTGGTGCGATAACACAGGTGCGGCCTGCAATATGCATATAGAATAATGCATGATATTAAGAGGATAGATCCGATGAAAATAAAGCTGCATACAAAAAGGACAGGGGGCAGAAGACTGCGTTTTGGCACCTTGCTTACGGCTCTGGCGCTGTTTTGCTGTCAGCTGCCGGTGTCCGCAGAGACCACCCAGGAACGGATGGAAGCGCAGCAGGCCATGACGGTGGAAAGCAATGAGATCCCCGGCTGGCCCACCGGCCCCACGGTGACGGCGGCGTCCGCCATTCTGATAGAGGCGGAGACCGGTACGGTCCTGTACGCTAAAAACATTCATGAAAAACAATATCCGGCCAGCACCACCAAGATTCTGACCACATTGATTGCCATGGAGCGGTGTTCCCTGGATGAATGGGTCACCTTTTCCCAGGCGGCCATCTATGACACTCCCTCGGACAGCAACCACATTGCCATGGATGTGGGACAGCAGCTGACCATGGAGGATTGTCTGAATGCGATCCTGATCCGTTCTGCCAACGAGGTATCCTTCGCTGTGGCGGAGCATATCACCGGTACCACCTGGCAGGATTTTGCAGAGATCATGAACGAGCGGGCAGCGGAGCTGGGGTGCGTGGATTCCCATTTTGTCAACCCCAATGGCCTGCCGGACGAGGAACATTACACCTCCGCTTATGATCTGGCCATGATCGGCAGGGCCTTTTTTGCCAACGAAGTGCTGTGCAGGATTTCCTGTACCACCAGGCTGCATATTTTACCTAACGAAAATATGCCCTATGAAAAGCTGGAGAATTCCAAAAATGAATTACTGCCGGGGAAAACCTACGCCTATGAGTATCTGGTGGGCGCCAAGACCGGCTATACTAATGCGGCCCGCTACTGCCTGGTATCCTGTGCGGAAAAGGACGGCATGAAGCTGATCTGCGTGGTGCTGAAAGACGAGAATCCTGCCTATTACGAGGATACCATCGCCCTGTTTAACTATGGCTTCAGTAATTTTACCAAGGTCAATGTCTCCCAGACAGAGACCAAATATGATAAAGACAATACCGGGTTCTTCTACGGCAATAATGATATATTCGGAAGCTCCAAGCCCATTCTGTCTCTGAATCAGGATGCTTATATCGTTCTGCCCCGGACGGTGGATTTTGCAGATACCGTATCCACCATCAGCTATGATACGGCGGAGGAGAACCAGGCTGCTATTATTTCCTATAGCTATCAGGGGGTGGAGCTGGGCAGCGTATCCGTGGATCTGGCGGTCTCCGATGAGCCGGGCTACAGCTTTGAGAGCGGCCTGCTGGAGGAAAACAGTGGGGAGGCCGCAGGGGGTAAGACTCCCTCCTTTATCTTTATTGATGTAAAAAAAGTACTGGCGGGGGCGGGAATTCTGGCGGCAGCAGTGCTGGTGCTGCTGGGGATCCGACGTTTCCTGCGGGAATATCAGTTCCCGGCCCGGCGCACCAATACCCGCCGTTTCTGGGAAAAGGACCGCCGCAAACGCCACCATACGGAATATCAGGAAAGTCCGGAGCTTTCCTTTGGGCAGCTGCACAGGAAACAGATGCAGGAGGCCCGCCGCAGACAGCGCCGCAGGGAGGAAGGACAGCCCGAGCGCTCCTTTGACCAGCTGCGCAAAGACCAGGTGAAAGAGGGCAAGCGCAGAAACCAGCACTCGGATTATGAGGAAGACGGCGAGATGTCCTTTGGCCAGCTGCGGAAAGAGCAGATCCGGGAGGCTCGCCGCAGACAGCGGAAAAACAGGCGGTAGGGCGGAGACAGGGAGGATAAAAAAGCTATGCGTTTACGGAATATTACCGGTTCCCGGGAGGTGATCGCCGACAGCAGCTATGTGGTGCATGAGGAACAGAGCTGTCCGGGAAAGTGGAGAGAGATCTTCGGCAACGATCACCCGATTCATATTGAGATCGGCATGGGCAAGGGAAAGTTTATTCACACCATGGCCAAGCTGCATCCTCAGATCAATTATGTTGGCATCGAAAAATACTCCAGTGTGCTGCTGCGGGCGATCCAGAAGATGGAAGAGGAGGAGCTGCCCAACCTTAAGTTTATCCGTATGGATGCGGAGGACATTACCCGGGTGTTTGCCCCGGGGGAGGTGGACCGGATCTACCTGAATTCTCCGATCCCTGGCCCAAGGACAGGCATGCCAAGCGCAGGCTGCCGTCCCGGCAGTTTCTGGCCAGATATGATGTGATCCTGAAAAGGGAGGGTCAGCTGGAGTTTAAGACGGACAACCGGGAGCTTTTTGATTTTGCAGTGGAGGAGCTTAAGGAGGCCGGATGGAAAGCCCGGGTGATCACCTATGACCTGCACAGCGATGAGGCGTTGATGGAGGGCAATGTGATGACGGAGTATGAGGAAAAATTCTCCGCCATGGGCAACCCTATCAATAAATATATTATTTATCGGGAATGCTAGGAATAAAATTGTCGCAGCATCGCAGGCTCAGCCTGCAGTGACACATGTCCCGAAAGGAGGAAAACAAATGCAGTTTACAACAGAAAATTTTGAAGCAGAAGTATTGCAGGCCCAGGGGCCTGTATTGGTGGATTTCTATGCGGACTGGTGCGGTCCCTGTAAGATGATGGCCCCCCTGGTGGAACGCATGGCGGAGAAGTATGCGGGCCGGATCAAGGTAGGCAAGCTGAATGTGGACGAGTCCATGGAGATTGCCCAGAAATATCATGTGATGAATATTCCCACATTTATTTTCTTTAAAAACGGGGAACCCGCAGCCACCTATGTGGGCGGCATGACAGCGGCGGATCTGGAGGCGAAGATCGAGGAGATCCTTGTGTGAGATTCTGCAGAGCGGAATTGTGGAGGTTAGGTTTGAAAGTGTTTGAAAATAAGCAGCAGCTGGCTTATGAGAGCAGGCGCACCCTGGTGGCAGTGCTGGGGGCTGTGATCTATGCCGCCGGTACCAATCTGTTTATCGTGCCGGCAGGGCTGTACAACAGCGGCCTCATGGGCCTGTGTCAGGTACTGCGTACTCTGCTGCTGGAGTATTTGAAGCTGCCCATCGGCAATGTGGATATTGCCGGTATTATTTACTATGTAATCAATATTCCGATTTTTATTATCGGCTACAAAAAGATGGGCAAGAGGTTCCTGCTTAAGACCTTGATATGTGTGACAGCAATGTCAGGTGCCATGGCTGTCATTCCTACCACCCAGATCGTGGGGGATAAAATGATGGCCTGCGTCATTGGCGGTATCCTCTCCGGCGCCGGTGTGGGGCTCCTGCTGCGCATGGGCTCCTCCGGCGGCGGTATGGATATCGTGGCGGTGATCCTGACGAAATGGAAGCAGGATTTCAGCGTGGGCAAGGTCAATCTGTTTGTGAACCTGGTGCTGTACGGCGCCTGCCTGTTTCTTTTTGATGTGGAGACCGTGCTCTATTCCGTTATCAATGCCGCTGTATACTCGGTAGCCATTGATAAGCTCCACGTTCAGAACATCAACGTGGAGGTGACGGTGATCACGAAGATCAGTTCGGAGGAACTGGAAAAAGAAGTGTTTTCCGAGCTGGGCCGGGGCATCACCAAATGGAGGACCATGGGGGCCTATACCCACGAGGAGTCCCATATTCTCTATATCATGATGTCGAAATATGAGGTGCATCAGCTGAAAAACATTATCCATAAGTATGATCCCCAGGCCTTTATTGTGGTCAACGAGGGAGTACATGTAGAGGGCAACTATCTAAAGAAGCTGTAAAAAACATATCCATAAGAAGCTGTAAAACAAAACGGTTTCAGATCCCGCATGAGGACTGAAACCGTTTGCTTTTTTTTAAGCTTCCTTCTGATTCTGATGAGCCAGCGCTGCGGCAATGAAGCCCTTAAACAGCGGATGGGGTCTGTTGGGCCGGGACTTCAGCTCGGGATGTCCCTGGGTGGCCACATAGAAGGGATGCTCCGTCAGCTCGCACATCTCCACGATCCGCTTGTCCGGTGAGGTGCCCGACAGACGCAGACCGGCGGCAGTCAGAGCCTCGCAGTAATCATTATTTACCTCATAGCGGTGCCGATGGCGCTCATAGATGGTCTGCTGTCCATAGAGGGCATAGGCTCTGGAATCCGGATCCAGCACGCAGGGGTAAGCGCCCAGCCTTAAGGTGCCGCCGATATCCACTACGCCGTTCTGATCCGGCATCAGGGCGATCACCGGATGGGTGGTATCGGGATCCAGCTCGATGCTGTGGGCGTCTGCGTAGCCCAGAATGTTCCGGGCATATTCCACAATGGTCAGCTGCATGCCCAGGCACAGGCCCAGGAAAGGCACACGGTGGGTGCGGGCATAGTGAATGGCTGTGATCTTTCCGTCGATGCCCCGGGAACCGAAGCCGCCGGGCACCAGTATGCCGTCCACATCCCCCAGCAGCTCTTCTGCATTTTCTTCCGTCACGGTCTCGGAATCGATCCACTTGATCTCCACAGAAGCGTGATTGGCCACGCCCCCGTGCTTTAACGCCTCCACCACGCTGATATAGGCGTCATGCAGGGACACGTATTTGCCCACCAGGGCTACCCGTACTTTGTACTGGGGATGCTTCCAGTCGTCCACCATGGTGATCCAGTCCGCCAGATCCGGCGTGGGGCATTCCAGATGCAGGCACTGGCAGGCCACCTGGGCCAGATGCTCCTTTTCCATGGCCAGAGGCGCCTCATACAGGCACTCCACATCCAGATTCTGCAGCACATGGCTGCTGGGTACGTTACAGAACAGGGCGATCTTGTCCTTGATGCCCTGATCTAAGGGATGCTCGCTGCGGCATACCAGGATGTCCGGCTGGATCCCCATGCCCTGCAGATCCTTGACGCTGGCCTGGGTGGGCTTGGTCTTCAGCTCCTGGGAAGCCCGCAGATAGGGAATCAGCGTCACATGGATCAGGATGGCGTTCTCATGTCCCACATCGTGCTGGAACTGGCGGATGGACTCCAGAAAGGGCTGGCTCTCGATATCGCCCACCGTACCGCCCACCTCAATGATGGCGATACGGGTCTCCTCGTCCGTATCGTTCCGGTAAAAACGGCTCTTGATCTCATTGGTGATATGGGGAATGACCTGAACCGTGCCGCCGCCGTATTCGCCCCGGCGCTCCTTCTGCAGCACCGACCAGTAGACCTTTCCCGTGGTCACATTGGAGTTCCTGTCCAGACTCTCATCAATAAAACGCTCA
>JAGANP010000085.1 GCA_017624175.1 Lachnospiraceae bacterium
ATACTGCCACACCGGCAATCTCCCTGTTCTGCATCACATTCAGCTTCACCTGGATGGATTCCTCCGTCTCCGCCCACAGCTTGTAGGTTTTTGTTCCGCTGGTCCACTCGGCATACAGCTGGGCAGTCTCCTCGTCCCACTGGGCTTCCACGCCTATCCGCCGCAAATAGTCTTCCGTATTGGCCAGCAGCAGATACTCGTCCGTCACCGTAGCACCGTCAATGGTCCAGAGGATGCTGTAGAACGGCAGGGCGTTCACCACCTTTTCCTTGGGCACCTGTTCCAGGGTACGGTCGATGCCGCCGCTGACATAGCTGATGCTGGCCACCGGGCCGGGATCTCCGCTGCCGTGCCAGTGTTCATCATAGCCCATAATAATCACATAATCCGCCACCTTGCCCTGTATATCCCGGCGGTAGTAGTCATTAAAATTAAAGGGAACATAATTGTCAAAGGACGGAATCAGCCCATTGTTCCGGCAGGCAATGGACAGCTCCCGGATAAACTGGGCATAATGATCGCTGCATTCCGCCGTCACCTTTTCAAAATCAATATTGACGCCGTCCAGATTCAGATTCAGCGCCTCCTGCACAATATTCTCCACCAGCCTGCCACGGATCGTTGTGGAGGACAGAATCTGATAATCATTGATTCCCGCCTGATTGACATTATTATAGTTAAAATCATCCCAGACACCCCAGACCTGCAGCCCCATGCTGTGGGCCCGCTCCACATAGGAGCTGCTGGCAAAGCTCTGGAAATTGCCCTCATTGTCGCTAAGACTGTACCAGGTGGGCGCAATTACATTCATGCCCTTGGTGCCGGCCACCATGCTCTCCAATGTATCATTTCCGGCCACACCGCCAATGGAGTGCCACCCCAGGCTGACCTTTCCCGGCAGCTGTATGGAACTGTATTCCGGCTCCGCATAGTCCGTTACCGGCGTCTCCCGGATCTCCGTCAGGTTCTCCAGCAGCTTGTTCTCCACATAACCGATATAGCCGTCCTCCGTCCGCACCTTGCTCCAGGTCTCCATCTGCTCCAGCACTGTCACCTGGCTGCCTGCAGCCACATCCCAGAGAATTTCACTTTTAATACCGCCTTTTACACGCACCGCCGTATCTTTCCCCACCGTAGCCACGGTAGCTGTTCCCCATTCGGTATACACCTGCACATGGTTCACTGCGTACTGCAGGGAAAAATTCGTATAGCGCTGTACATAATCCGCCGCAATATAGATCTGCCCATCCTCTGCATAAGCGATCACATAGCCCAGATCCTCCGTGCTTGCGCCCTTTTCTTCTATAGAGCTGCCAAGCGCCACACGCACTACCTCCGTAGGCAGGGCATACAGCAGGAGTCCCTCCGTGCGGTCTGCATAAAAGGTGTCATTAAAATACTGATGTACCATATCTATGGAAAAATAACATTTCCCATCCTTAAAAGGCACCGGCTCTTCCAGTCTTTCATCCTGCAGATATACGGCAACCCATTCGCCAGCGTCCTCTGCCGACAGCCCATAATATTCCGCCAGATCCACTCTCTCCTTAGAATAGGAATATTTTTCTCTCAATATCCCCCCCAAGGTCACTGCGCCGATCACCACGATCAACAGAATTGCAATTATCACCGGAACCGCTTTTTTCATAAGAATACCATACCTTTCCATCTGATCCCATACGTTAAGTCATACATACCGGCGAAAGGGACAAGTCCCTTTCGCCAATATGCAATAGTGTACGGCAAGTTTATTTGGCTGTACACTATAGTATACCAAACTATTCCCATAACGTCATCACCAATTTTGACAAAATACAGCAGAACGTTTTGTAATATCTTTATCAGCAGCTTTCATCAGAGAGGCATTCCCCGCCGCAGGCACCCGTTCTGCCCGGCAAATACCGATCCACGGCTTACTGCGGATCGATTCTGTCAAATCTTACCTGTTCAAGAATGCCCATATCGTTCAGAACATAATCGGGCATGTAGACAGTCTGTTCCTGTACGCATTTGCATGCTACTTCTTCCGGTGAAGCAGGATGGTCATCCACATAAAGGCTCACACCCCGCTCCTGCGCTTTCTGCATCTGCATCCGTATCATCTCCCGGACGCTTCGGACTTCTTCCTCGTTCAAGTTATCCCTCCTCCCATATGCTGTACATCCAAAAGGAAAATGCGGCAACGCTCCAGAGTCCCTTTGCGAAATCGACTCTGCGCAGCTTTCGCTTCAAATCGCCGCAAAATGTGATATATTATGTCAGCAATTCCATATCTGTGTAAAAACGCAGGGAATAGATGGTTTAGAGAAGCTCCGACAGTACAATGCAAAAAATGTAAAAAGTAGATTTTGAATTATAATGTGACTTAAATCATAAAAGTGGGAAATATATTATATAGACCGATCAAGCACGCATTAACCGCTTGTAAGACATCCTGATTATTTTCGCAAAATGAAACGGTTCACATACAATAATAAAAAGGATGAGAGGAACGAAACGTTCCGGATTTTCGGAATAAATAAAGATATTTTGACCTCCTGCCTCCTTTCCTGTACGGAATATCGGAAGCATCTCTGATTTGCATTATATTTCATCTGTGAGATTTTGGCAAGGGGAAATTTAAATTTTTTCTAAAAACCGCCGACCTTCTATTGACGAAAAACCCCGGAAAGTATATGCTGTTAAAGTATCATCCGGCAATATGACTGAAAGGAGCTGATCCTATGAAGATAGAAAAAGTAAGTGAAAACCAGATTCGCTGCACACTGACCAAGGAAGATCTGGCCAGCCGTGAACTCAAGATCAGCGAACTGGCATATGGCACGGAAAAGGCCAAGAACCTGTTCCGTGATATGATGCAGCAGGCCAATTTTGAATTTGGCTTTGAGGCTGAAGACATTCCGCTGATGATTGAGGCCATCCCCATGAA